>JBFYRD010000127.1:0-2828 GCA_041302405.1 Sulfuricurvum sp. | reverse complement strand
ACTCCGATTCGTGAAGTAGATGCACGTGTTCTGGGTGCAGGGGGACGTGGACCCTTGACCGAGAAAATTCAAAGCGGTTATTTTGACATTGTATGCGGACGAAATCCGGCGTATGAGCACTATTTAACCTATATTGACTAATTTTCGATATAAGTGCATACACAATCTGTCTTCAAAAGACAACAACCCTAAAAAGAGGACTTTAAATGGCCAGTGATATGAACGACTATTTTAATAAAAAGAAAAAAGAAGAGCAACGAGGGGGTGGATTTAATGCCCCTAAACCGCCAAAGTTTGATTTTAATATGAACTCTCAAAAAGCCGGAATGCTTTGGGTGGTCGGCGGATTGATTTTGTTGCTTGTTTTAGCAAAACCATTTATTATCATCACCGAGGGTGAACGTGGTATTCTCTCTACCAATGGTAAATATGAAGATCAAGCATTAATGCCAGGGCTCCATTTCCTTATCCCTTTCATCCAAAAAGTTTACATTGTTGATACCAAAGTGCGTATCATTAACTATGCCGATAAAATTGAGCGTGCATCAACAGCCGGTGATGGAATCGTCCTCAAACCAGCGATTACTGTTTTGGATAAACGTGGACTTCCAGTCACAATCGAATTAACCGTACAATACCGCCTTAACGCACAGTTAGCAGCGCAAACGATCTCCAATTGGGGCTTTAGCTGGGAAGATAAGATTATCGACCCTGTAGCACGTGATGTCGTTCGTAACGTTATCGGTCAGTACGATGCAGAAACGCTTCCAATCATGCGTAATGCAATCGCCCTCAAAATCGAAGCGGGTATTCGCAGCAGTGTTGATCGCCAAAAAAATGGCCCTGCCGATCTTGAATCAATTCAATTACGTGAAATCGGTCTTCCTCAAAAAGTAAAAGACCAAATTGAACGGGTTCAAGTTGCCAAACAAGAAGTTGAAAAAGCACAACAAGATGTAGAACGTGCCAAACAAGAAGCATTTAAAAAAGAGACAGAAGCTCAAGGTACGGCAAATGCCCTCACCATTGAAGCAACCGCTCAAGCCAAAGCCAATCATCTCGTCGCTCAGTCACTCACACCGGGACTCCTTAAATTAGAACAGATCAAAGTACAAGGGAAATTTAACGAAGCACTGAAAGAGAATAAAGACGCTAAAATTTTCCTCACACCGGGGGGTTCTACTCCCAATATTTGGCTTGATACCAAAACAGCTGAGTCTCAAAAAATAACTTCTACTCATTAAAATCTTTATAAGCTGGATTCCCGCTTTCGCGGGAATGACGAAAGGCAATATTCATGAATCTCGATCACATCGACTGGGCAAAATCCGACCTTCTCCCCGTAATCATTCAAGACTCCACTACCCTCGAAGTCTTAATGATGGCATACATGAACCGTGAAGCGTTAGAACTCTCCCTCTCTACGAAAATTGCCCATTATTACTCGAGATCCAAACAACGTCTTTGGAAAAAAGGGGAGTCTAGCGGACACCTCCAACACATAGAACGATTCTTGCTCGATTGTGATAACGATACCCTCCTTCTCATCGTTCGCCAAGAGGGAGTAGCGTGTCATACCGGACGAAAATCATGCTTCTTTACCGATATTGAATCGGGGGAGAGTATCAGCGAACCGCAAATCGATACAACAGCAGCTTATGGAATCATTGATGAGCTTTACCATACTATCCTCAGTCGAAAGAACGCTGATCCTGAAACCTCATGGACCGCTAAACTTTTGAGCAAAGGGGACAATGCCATCCTCAAAAAAGTGGTTGAAGAGGCAGGGGAGTTCAGTTTTGCGATCAAAGACGGTAATGAAGATGAAATTATTTACGAATGTGCCGATCTAGTATATCACGTACTCGTCGCGCTAGGACATAAAAATATCTCTCCTGATCGTATCAAACAAGAACTTGCCCGAAGATTTGGGATGAGCGGGATCGCAGAGAAAAACGCTAGGGAAAAATGAAAGCACAGATTACCGATTTTATCCATCATTTACTAATCTACGATTACCTCCTATTCGGAGGAATATTTCTACTTTTTCTACTCTTGCTAATCCTCGCAATCGTCGTACGAAAAAAAATGGTTCTCGCCATTTTTTTGGTATTTTTTGCTTTTGGTGTATTGACCGCAGGACCTGTTGTGGGCTATACTCTTTTACATCAGTACCTCTTTAAACACCATATTACTATCCGTGACGTAAAAGCACTCGAATTTACCGAAGCACTATTAATAAAAGGGGATATCAACAACACTTCTAAACGCCCTTTTCACGAATGTGATCTTTATGCAGGGGTTTACAAAGTGACGCATACCCCCTATATAGATCAGCTCTACCCCTATTTTCCTTTTAAAAAAAGCTCCCTTAAAATCGTCAAGACGATCAAACCGGGAGAATCAGAATCGTTTAAACTGTTTGTTGAACCATTTCGCTATACTAAAGATTACAATCTTACCTTAAAGGCAAAATGTCGATGAGTACTTATTTCACTGTCTGGCATTATGGTGCACTCGTTATCGGATTTATTATCTTTATTCTCACAGTAATACTCGCATTTCAAGAAAAACGCCCTAATATCCGTAATTCCGTTATTATTTCCTCTATCTTAGTCAACATCATGCTTGCCTTTATTATTTTGATGGCCTTGGATAAATATACGAAAAAAGCGGCAGTTTATAATCTCAGCAACTATCGACTTCTTCAAACAGAAGAAATTGTTTTTACAGGTGTTGTTAAAAATGTGGGAAACTATACCATCGGTAAAGTAGAATTGGAGATAAAATTAGTGAATAAAGGGCATGCTACCGGAAATGTAAAAGGG
>JBFYRD010000124.1:0-3105 GCA_041302405.1 Sulfuricurvum sp. | reverse complement strand
ACTCCTTAGTTACATACCCATGAAATGCAGTTTCCATTAGTATCTTGTGTTACACACATACAGTTTGCTGCATATGCTGTCGCAGTTATAGCAGCTAGTACTGCAATTACTAAAAGCATTTTTTTCATGTTAAATCCTTTTGACTATTAAATTGTTAGATCCCATCTGCATATGACGGAGTATTCGGCCAGTGATCGCGGAGATTATTCGGCCACTTGAAGAGAGATATTTTCTGTGTAGGGATTGTAACATAAAGTGGCCGGATAGTGGTTTGTTGATCATCTGAATTTCTTATTCATATTCCCTATTCGGTTTGTTGAGAGTGGAGTAAATTTTACGCATTGAATCCCCTTTAATCTCGATTCGGTGAGATGAGTGAACGACACGGTCGAGAATTGCATCGGCAATAGTATTATTGTTGAGATAGGCATGCCAATCTGAGACAGGAAGCTGAGACGTGATAATCGTCGAATTGATCTGAGTGCGGTCTTCGATAATTTCAAACAAGTTGGTGGCATCGTCTTCATGTATGGTGGATACTCCGAAATCGTCCAGGATCAAGAGATGGAACCTAGAGTATTTTTTGAGCAGATTGGTATAGGTGCCGTCAATGCGTGAAATCCGTATCTCCTCAAGCAGTGTCGGTGTGCGGATATAATAGACCCTGAATCCATCCATGATGGCACGGTTGGCGAATGCCTGAGCGAGATAGCTTTTGCCTGTTCCGGTCTCTCCGGTCATGATAACGTTCTGATGGTTTCGGATGAAGTTCAAGGTAGACAGAGAGTGAATGAAGGCTTTATCAAGGCAACGTTTTGGATTGAAATCGATCTCTTCAATAGCGGCATGTTTCTCTTTTATTTTAGAGAGTTTCCGGTTCATAGTGATTGCCTTATTGCGTAGATAGAGACTTTGCGCATCAAGGAGCTGATAGAGCCGCTCTTCAAACGCGAGGGTCTGATAATTGAGATCTTCGCTTTGACGCCCATAGGCCTCTTTAAGTCCGTGAAGACCAAGCTGGGTGATTTTTTCCATAAGGTGTGAATGGTGCATGATAGTTTCCTTTTGTCCGTTTATTTTTTGTTTTTGTCGTGTAATGCTTACTGATACTCTTGGGCATTACGCAGATTTTTGTGGGTGTTGAGAACACTCGGTATCGCATGGATGTTATTGGCGCTTTTACCGAGATAGAGCTTTTTATCCAGAATCGATTTGATTGATTTCGTCTTCAGTGTCTGTTTGTCCAGTGCGAACATCAGCGCTA
Organism: Sulfuricurvum sp.; assembly: GCA_041302405.1. Classification (GTDB taxonomy): domain Bacteria; phylum Campylobacterota; class Campylobacteria; order Campylobacterales; family Sulfurimonadaceae; genus Sulfuricurvum. Next base: position 1,841 of record JBFYRD010000124.1, on the reverse strand, counting down.
GTTCAAGCTCCGCTTTGCCATGCAGTTTTGCAAGAGAGAGGACCGCAATGATGGGACGAAATGCCTGCGCTTCATATTCGGCGGAGGCAAACCGCGCTTCCACAAATGCTAAGGCATTGGCTCCTATGGCCTCTGCCCAGCTGCGCAGCCGATTGGGGTTCATCTTTTCATGTACCCACTGATGCGTCTGTGGCATATGCTCTTTGAGGGTAGAGACATCACCGATACGGCGAAGTCTTGGATGATTGGCGATAAGGGTATTATTGTGATAGATTTTTACGCTGTGTGAATCGTAATGGACATTGACAAGCTCTTTGAGATATCCGTAGGGGACGGAGTAATTGCATTTTTCCAAGGTAATGTGGTAATCTTGGTTAACCCGTGCGACTTTGAACTCTTTGTAGCTGTATCGGTTGGCGGGAAGAGGTTTTAGGTGGGGTTTGTCCAGGGTCTCAAACATCTGTGTGCGGCTTTGCTCCAGATGTTTCACGATCTTGTTGTTGTAATCATCCAACAGTGGTGCAATGGCTTCATTGAGCTCATCGACGCTGTAAAACTTCCGATGACGGAAACGGGCAAGGATGTAGCGCTGAACCCCCTGAACCCCTTGTTCTACTTTCGGTTTATCTTTGGGTTTATAGGGACGTGCCGGCTCGATTGCCATATTGTAGTGACGAGCAAGATCGGCGTATCCCTCATTAATGACGATCTCACCGCTGGAATGAGTAATCACCGCTGATTTAAGATTATCGCTCACCACGATTCGGGGAACACCTCCAAAGTACCGATACGCCAACACATGGGCTTGAAAGAAATCTTCTTGTTTTTGAGACGGTGTTGCATGGGCAAACGTGTAGCCGCTGGCGCCAAGAACCGCGATAAAAACCTGAGATTTTTCCATCTCACCGGTTTGAACATCGTAAATCGGCATCGTCAGACCGCTGTAATCGACAAAGACCTTTTCCCCTCCCAGATGTACCTGCCGCATCGAAAGATTGAGCTTATTGACATACTTTTTGTAAAGAACCCGAAACTGAGTATACTCATAGCCATCGGGATAGGATTCTTTGTACTCTTCCCACAGCAGCATCAAGGTAACTTTGGTGTGTTTACGCTGCTTGAGCTCGTGGTGAAGGTAAACCATATCGGGAAGAGGTTTTTTGGGAGGGAGCGAGCTTTTTTGCTCAGGAAAAAGCTTTGATTGGAGCAAATCGTCTTTCATGGTGCCGATCTCATCGATCGACAACCCGGATGATTTGAACCGTTTGACGTAGTCTTGGACGGTTGTCCTTGGAACTCCTGCGGCTCTGTGGGTTTGACGAGATGATAGATTCATCCCTATATGAAGCCGTAACACTTCACGTACTTTTTTCATCTGTATCTTCCTCATCGACACTCCCGTTTTTAAACGGCAGTGTAGTCAATTCAGAAAATACCTCCCATAACTCAAAGAAACCGTGACGTTTTTTTACAAAAAGTGGCCGGATTATGACCGTTTTTGCTGGCCGAATCGCTCCGTCACGGGTGGCCGGATAAAAACGTCACACATGGCCGAATTACTCCGTTTTTTGCACTATCACACAATATTCGTATCATCCAAACCATATTCGCTCTATGTAAGGCTTATATGGAGTCCTCAGTGACGATGATACAGTATTGAGAACCACGAAGGACATGGACACATTCTCATCCATTTTGTCATATTCCTAACTCATCGATCTGATCCCACTACCATAAGAACAAAGCTATAGATTTTAATTTTTTTCTAAATTGATATTCTTGTACTATCATTTACAATAATCTTATTGGCTGGATACATCATCATGAAAATGTCATTACTT
>JBFYRD010000123.1:0-4809 GCA_041302405.1 Sulfuricurvum sp. | reverse complement strand
TCGAATCTTTTGCCATTCCCAAAAGCGCATGAGCATTTGCAGGGAGGGTATCGATGTACCACATAAAGAAAAATACGGTGACAAATCCCCCGAGCAAACTCACCCAACCCATTTTTTGAGTTAGTTCTTCTGAGAGTTCTTTGTTCTCTTTGCGCATCGCGGAGGAGATAATCATCCCTATGATTCCCGACATCATAATCATGAATCCGATCCGCAAAAACATATGGGGGAAGGTGTTGGTACCGAAAAAGGCATCGCTGGCAGACCCCGTCGCATAGTACGCGTCCGTCCCCGGCCACATCATGAAACTGATGATCCCGATGATCAATGCGAGCGTTCCAACCGAAGCGATCGCAAAGGTATAGGTGAGCTTGAGATGGGTTTTGCGATCCACTTTATCCATAAAATAGATCAATGCAAAAACGCCGAGCACTTCGTAAACGAAAAATACCCACTCCGTAGCCCATACCCATACGAAGTTATGGATGAGTGCACTGATACCTCTGGGGCTGGCGGCGGTTGCCGTATACCAAATTCCCGGTCCCGTGATGGAGCCGATAACGTAGGAAAAGATCAACAAAAACATTCCGTAACGTTTCATATAATCATACAAATCGGTTCGATTCTCTTTTTGTGCCTTGTGAGCTAAAAAAGCAAATAATAAAGCAGCACCGACCGATGTGTGCGATGCCATGATGTGTATAGCGCCTGTGAGTCCCATCAGCCATGCTGAACCGATTTCGGGGACGTAAAATAAGGGATAAAATCCTAGCAGATCCATAAAATCCTCCTGTGATAGTTAAGTATTTGGGTATTTAAAAGAGGAAAATTAGATGTTGAAAAAGAGTATCGAACATACATTTCCTACCAGTAAATAGAGTGTGTATGCACGACAACGTCGGAGAAATGGCGTAAAAAAACGCTATAATTAGGGCGTTGCTATGCAATACGTTTTCCGTTCGCCTGAGAGGTCCAATTCATAGGGCGGGCGGAGTGTGTTTTCGCTTTCTCCTCCGTTTTTCTCCTTTTATTTTTTAATTGCAGTAATTTCCGAAAATAGGATTATGAGCTCTTAGTGTTAATTTTGTGTTAAATAATAAAAATAAGAAGAATTTAATACTTAGAAGAAGTATCGCATTGGGACATGGTTTCTGTCCAATCGATGGAAAAGTGTTTGAGAATGGTTTTGGTATCGTGGGGGATGGTGCAGTTGGAACAGTCGTGATGGATCGCTTGATTATGATGAAAAGCACTTCCTAGCGGCGCATGAATCGCGCAATGGCTGAAAACAGTGATACCATCGTGATCGGCTAATGCGTGGTCATTAAAACGAAAATGGGGACAAGCGCACCAATAGCAGTTGAGGTGCTCCGTTTCATGGCATTTGGTCGCGCTTTTATAGAGGAGACAAAAGTCGTTTTCATGTTTCACCATCGAATCAAAGTCAAAATACTCGATGATCTGCTCGGGGGAAAACTTACGCTTGGTGAGTTTGGCAACAATATTACGATGCTTTGACGCGTGTGTTTCGAACCAATGGGTATATGTCATAAGGGTATAATAGCAAAAAAGTTTGGAGAATTTCTATGATTATTTGGCATAACCCGAAATGTTCAAAATCGCGTGAAGCGTTAAAGCTACTGGAAGAAAAAGGGGAAGCTTTTGAGGTTTTTAAATACCTCGATACCCCTCCATCTCGGGAAGAAATTGTCACGCTTTTGGGAAAATTAGGAGTTTCGGCTCGTGAATTGATGCGTCCCAAAGAGGATTTATACAAAGAACTTGGGCTTGCAAAGGTTACGGATGAAGTGAAGCTTATCGATGCATTGGCTGAACATCCGAAACTCATCGAACGTCCGATTTTAATCGAAGAAAATCGAGCGGTAATTGGTCGTCCAGTGGAGAAAACCATCGAGTTTTTAGGCTAATAGAGCTTTTTCTTCTCTTTTGCCGCCCATAAAGCAAACAGCTCTTTCCCTTTCGCACCATCGATAGGTCGCAGATCGAGAGAGGACTCGGGGGTGTTGATCCTCTCGTAAAATACACGATCATCAAATCCTCCCTCTGCCGCATCGTCCATTGAAGAAGCATAATAAACAGTAGGAATCCGTGCCCAAAAGATCGCTCCCATGCACATAGGGCAGGGGTAGCAGGTGGTATAAAGGACACAGTCAGAGAGGTCGAATTTCCCTAGCACATGAGAGGCTTTTCGGATAGCATTGATCTCGGCGTGAGCGGTGGGATCGTTGGTTTTTAGGACTTCGTTATGGGCAGAAGCTATGATGGTATTATCTCGAACGATGAGGGCACCAAAAGGCCCTCCATCATTACTATTCATCCCCTTAAGAGCCTCTTCAAAGGCAATATTCATGGCATTATTCATCGATTTTATGGGTATCCTCTTCGACAAATCGGTGTTCGAAATTAAAGATATTCATTTCGATGACAAAGAACGACAGTATCCATAAAAAGGCATCGTAAAAATCGAGTGCTTCCCCCTGAATCCCCCACATGATAGCAAAGACAAAGAGTGCTCCATAGAGGGCAAATTTGAGAATATTGCGTGTCGTCCATTCACTCTTGCCATAATGTCCCGGGAAATAGATATCATATTGCAACACCAATATGACGAGAATCCATGTCAGAGAGTTGACAAAGTCGAGCCATTCGCCATCCGTAAAATAGCTGTAGCATGAGAATAAAACAACACTGTATGCAAAGAAGCTCAATACACTGATAACCCCTTTTTCGATGAAACTCCAGTTCTCCTCTTTGAGGTAATGGGTTTCCCATTCGAATAGAGCTAGAATCACAACCCATGCCGCCGTTTCGATGGTTTCGGTAAAGGTACCGTTCATTGCAAAGAGATAAATATTGAAGGTTAACAGAGCATATATCATGTACTTAAAAAGGATAAATTGCCCCGTTTTAGTGGTAAAAAGACGACTTGCTGTCATTTAGGTGCTACTGCTTTACATGAGGGTGCGAGAAGTTCGGGGCGGTATTCAAAATGCATCGTGTCGTAGTGATACCAACGACCTCCCCAAATAAAGCCGTGTTTCTCGAAAATGCGGACGATGGAGAGAGGCATGGTATTTTTATAGCCGATTTTAGCGGTTTCAGAGGATGCTTCATCTTTCCAGTATTGGGTCGTATCGGGAGCTAGATCAATCGCGATGCCGTAGCTGTGCATGGAGAGGCGGTCGGTGTCTTTGATAACACGGTAACAATAGGTAGCCGCCCCCTCTGCCCAGATGCGATCTTTTTTGGGTAATTTGGAGATCTCTTGGCCGATGGCATAGAGTTTTTTGTTCACATCGTCTATTTTGCTCACCTGAAGTTTTGTTTTCCCTTTTAAGGTTGGCCATTCGATGGTGACGAGATTTTTTTCAATAGCTTTTTTGTCTTTTCCATAGAGTGCTTGGAAAAAAGGTTGATAACGGAGGCGTCCTGGGCTAAAAAGATAGGGGGGAGGTGTTTCTATACCCCCTGCATCATACTGTTGGGAGAGTTGTGTTGCGAGATCGGAATGGTTTATTTTGTCATCCCATGAGCGTTTTGCTGCATCGGTGCGGTAAGGAAAAGTAGTGCCGTCTTTGAGAACGACACCTTTTTCATCCGCGGAAGCGATGAGGTTTGGATACCCCTCTATGTAGCATTGCGGGTTGGCAGCTAAAAGGGTGTATGCTAGGGTTAAGACAATCGAATATTTGAAAATGCTCATAAAATGCTCCTAAATAGAGTGATATTTTAGCGAATAATGATCATGACTGCATCATTTTTGGTGCGCATTTTTAACCACGACTCGATCTTTTTGTGTTCCTCTTTTGATAAACGTTTGGACGCAGTGGCATTTAGAATGAGAGTGCTTTGGTTGGAATCGGAAGGGTAGCTTTGGGACAAAACGACATTACGAACTTTAGGAAACAGGGTTTCTAGTTCATTGGGAATATCGCTGAACAGGGTGCGTAGATGAATCCCCTCATTATGCAACTCTTGGAGTTTAGCAATGGTCTGATCTTTACTCTGGAGAGCGGCTTGGCTGTTTTGGTAGAGATCCGTAATAATGCCTGCTTTTAGTGTGGATAGATCGATTGCTGTATTTTCTCCATTTTGGTAAACGACCAAGGTTGCTTTGGAGAGTCCTTCAGCGGAGAGTTCCGAGCGAATCTCACTGATCTGCTCTTGAGAGACATGTTCTCCAATGAGAAAAACTTTGATCTCATGTGTTTTTGGGTCAATGAGTGTTTTTGCGACATTGGTGGTTTTAAAATCGAAGGCTTCGCTTACAAAATGGGAAGCATTCGCTTTAAATACTTCTTCACCTACCAGTCTGTAGGCTAAATAGGAACTAGGCAATAGTGTTAAGATGGTGACAATGATGATGTAGCGTTGCGCCTTAATTGCTCGCTGTGAATCAACGTATTTCTTTTCGGCAACGTTGAAAATCCTGATGATAATAAATGAGGAGAGGGCGATAAACACAAAATTAATGGTGTAGAGATAAAACGCTCCGAAGAAAAACTCCCAATTGCCGTTTGCCAGTCCGAATCCTGCGGTACACAACGGAGGCATGAGTGCTGTTGCTATGGCGACACCGGGGATTACGTTTGATTTTTCTTTGCGCGTAAGTGCGACAATTCCTGCCAATCCCCCAAAGAGCCCGATAAGTACGTCCCACGCCGTAGGGGTAGTACGGGCTAAAAGTTCGGATTGGACGGTATCCAAAGGGGAGATAAGAAAATAGAGGGTTGAAGTGAGAAGGGCGATAAAGGTTGCAAATACGAGACTTAAAAAGGAACGTCGAAT
>JBFYRD010000113.1:0-2611 GCA_041302405.1 Sulfuricurvum sp. | reverse complement strand
GTCCCAATCCACTCCCCTCTTTGGTCTCTTTCGTGGAAAAATAGGGTTCAAATATCCGATGTTTAATCGCTTCAGCTACACCGCCGCCGTTATCGATCACTTCAGCGACAAAGAGCTCATCTGTTCGTGAATAGTAGGTATGTAAAGTGATTTTTGGTGAAGTGATTTGACGGAACAATAAGACCTCTTTAGCGTTGTTGATCAAACTGAGGAGGACTTGTACGACATCTTGTTGTCGTGTATTGATATTCATGTGCGCGGTGCACTCTTTCTCAAGGGTGATATGATTGTTTTCTAGATTTTTTTCAAATAATCCTATTGCATCATAAATGATGGCATCAAAATTAGCACTCTCTACGCGGGTATCTTTTTGAAAATAGCGGCTAAAATTATTGATGGTATTGGATAACAACACTACTTGTTCGGTTATGGCGTTAATACTTGTTTGCTCGTCTAAATCCATGAGCTGCAGGGAGATTTCTAGCTCATTCAAGTGCATTTGAATAATAGTAAGGGGTTGACGCCACTGGTGAGCGATCATACTGAGCATTTCTCCCACCGCTGCAAGACGCGATTGTGCTAACAACATTTTTTCTTTTTCTTTTAACGTATTTTCAATGAGTCGATATTGACTCACATCTTCGCCGATCGCTATGAGATGTGTGATGGTGCTATTCGCGTCTTTTACTGGTGAAATCGCCATACGAATGATGTGTTCGGTACCGTCTTTATGTTGTTTTTTGACCTCACCAATCCATACTCTGTTTTCTGAGAGTGTTGTGTAGAGTTCTTCGGATGCGAGAGGGTTGAGACCGATTGTATTCATAAGCTCTGCATTATGCCCCACGAGTTCCGATTCGTTGTGTCCGCAACACTCGCAAAAAGAGTTGTTGACATACTGCACGATTCCGTCTATTCTGCTGATTAAAACGGTATTGCTGGATTGATTGACCGCTTTTTGCAGTAATACGAGTTTTTGAAGCAGCTCTTCACTAGCAGTGATATCGACCAAATTGACGACAAAAAGTGTTTCATCGTGTACAAATCGGTCAATATGGACGTGGAATACCCGAGGATGACTCGTTTGATCGAGCATCGTAATTTTGGAGAATGTTCCTTGCTGCTGCATCTTAAAAAGATCGGATAAACAGCTTTGGCAGGTATCTGAGGTCTCTTCTTCGATAAAATAGGAGCATATTCCCCCCTGATGGGTAATCTCATCGGAGGAGGAGACGGCAAAAAAGTTCAAAAATGCCTCGTTGCACTCGATTATCCGTGTTTCATCCCCCAACATAGTCAATGCGGTTTGACTATCGAGCATTTGTCGGAAAATACGTTCACGCTCCATTTGTTTAGTTAACTCTTCATTGAGAGTCGCAATATCAGCAGTTTGTTTTTGCAATCTTCGATACAGCATAAGAATAAATACAACCGCCACACTGAGTACAAGAATGATGATTCCTGCCAAAATAATTTGAACGGCATATTTTTTGATAACTGCTGAAAGGGTGATTTCTGCATTGTAGGGGGGCATGTTTAACGTTTTTAGTAGATCATGGACTGCCGAGTAATCCAATGGAATCGTCCAGTGATCGGTATCGGTGCGTTTGGCAACTTCAAGTTCGGGAGTAATGCCGAGTAAGGCGATAAGAACCGATTCTGCCAGTTCGTCGGATGTATGGGAAAGTTTTGCAAAGGGCCATTCGGGATAGAGTGTGGTACTGACGGTAAATGGGAATCCCGGATACTTTTTAGGGGCGATTATACGTACCTGATCCAAGCGAATTTTTCCCTCTCGTACCATACGTTCGAGTGTGTCAGTACGCACTGTTCCTGCATCTACACGCCCTTCCAACACGGCGTGTACAACAGCATCATGAGACTGTAAAAAAAGAAGTTGGGAAAAATCATCTTCGTCTACTCCGTGATCGAGTAACTCTTTTTTTCCCATAATCCACCCGCCGAAGGATTCAGGATCCACTGCCGCAAAACGTTTGTTCTGAATATCTTCGAGAGAGTGGATATCGGTATTGTCTTTGCGTGTAAAAATGACTCCCCCGAAACGCTGTTGCCCCGGTGCGATGTCTGAGTGGTTTTGGAGTGTAGCGATTCGACTGGTGCCGTAACGGTACTCGAATGTAACATATTGAAACGTATTGGTCAATACAAAATCGATTGAAGCGTATGCGACTGCATTATTAAGATCGTTAAACCCCAATGGTACGATCTCAAAGGTATAAACTGGAATCTGTTGATTTAAATACTCTGCTAAGGGTTGCCATTGCTCTATGGTCTGAGGAATCCCTCTTTTGGCAAGAATACCAATTTTAATCGTTTCTTTGGTGTCAGTATGGGCATTGAGAGACGTGAACAGGAATAAAAAAAATACGACAATAGAGATAATACGGTGATGAAGTGTTGTATTAATAGGCATGAGTATCTCCTCGTTCCATTCAATTTGAGTGATTCAATAGTGTGAAACTTCCTAAGGATTTAATACGATTATATAATCTTTTTATAAAAATAGACTCTTTTGGAGTTGTATTTTTACGAGTCTAGTGATATGAGCTTTTCTCTTGTATCTTCGTACGTTTTCGTTTCTAAAACGAGA
>JBFYRD010000110.1:0-3832 GCA_041302405.1 Sulfuricurvum sp. | reverse complement strand
TTTCTCAGATGGATCGATTTTGTCTTCCATCTCTTTGAGAGATTTTTCGGTTTGACTCGCAAGTGCATCCGCTTGGTTGCGGAGATCTACGATCTCTTTGCGTTTTGCATCTTCAGCTTTGTGGTTTTCAGCGTCTTGAACCATTTTGTTGATCTCTTCTTCACTGAGTCCAGAACTTCCAGAAATCGTGATCGATTGAGATTTACCTGTCCCTTTATCTGTCGAGCTAACAGTGAGGATACCGTTGGCATCGATATCGAATGTTACCTCGATTTGAGGTACACCGCGTGGTGCGGCAGGGATACCGGTAAGCTCAAATAGACCAAGAGATTTGTTATCGCGGGCGAACTCACGCTCACCTTGACCTACAGAAATGCTAACCGCTGGTTGGTTGTCTTCCGCAGTCGAGACCACTTGCGATTTTTTAACTGGGATGGTGGTCCCTTTTTCGATGATTTTTGTCATCACGCCACCGAGTGTTTCGATCCCAAGTGACAATGGGGTAACATCAAGAAGAAGTACGTCTTTAACGTCTCCGCGAAGAACTCCACCTTGGATAGCGGCACCGGCTGCTACAACCTCATCCGGATTTACCCCTTTGTTAAGGGTTTTTCCGCCGAATTCATCAGATACCATTTTTTGTGCGATTGGAAGACGCGTTGATCCACCGACCATGATAACTTCGTTGATTTCATTGTTGCTCATCCCTGCATCTTTCATCGCAGTTTTGATATGGCTGATCGTCTCTTTAACGAGAGTATCGATCATCCCCTCGAATTTCGCACGGGTCAATTTCACAACTAAGTGTTTAGGACCTGATGCGTCTGCGGTGATAAACGGAAGATTGATCTCAGTTTCTTCTGCGGAAGAGAGCTCTTTTTTCGCATTTTCAGCTGCGTCTTTGAGACGTTGAAGTGCCATTTTGTCCGCTTTCAAATCGATTCCGTGATCGGATTTGAACTCGTTTGCGAGGAAATCAACGATTTTATTATCGAAGTCATCCCCACCGAGGAACGCATTTCCATCTGTTGAGAGAACTTCAAAAGTCCCCTCAGAAATTTCAAGAACCGTAACGTCGAATGTTCCGCCCCCTAGATCGTAAACGAGAACTTTTTCATCCCCTTTTGAATCCAAACCGTATGCAAGTGCAGAAGCAGTAGGCTCGTTGATAATACGAAGAACGTTCAGTCCTGCGATTGTTCCTGCCTCTTTGGTCGCCTTACGCTGTGCATCATTGAAGTACGCAGGAACGGTAATAACCGCATCGCTTACCGCTTGTCCGAGGTAGCTCTCTGCATCCGCTTTCAATTTTGAAAGGATTTTTGCAGAGATCTCTTGTGGCGTGTAGATTTTACCCGCTACGTCAACCGCAGCCATGCCGTTTTTATCGACGATTTTATAGGTAACTTTGTCGTGCGCCTCTTTTGCTTTCTCTTCGTTCATCATAAGACCCATGATACGTTTGACCGAGTAGATCGTTTTATCCGGATTTGTGATCGCCTGACGTTTTGCAGGATCACCGACAAGGATTTCACCTTTATCGGTAAATGCTACAACCGAAGGAGTAGTGTTTTTTCCCTCTTTGTTCGGGATAATTTTTGCTTCGCCGCCTTCATAGACTGCAACACATGAGTTTGTTGTTCCTAAATCGATACCAAGAACTTTTGACATAATATATTCCTTGTTTTTATTTTTTTATACGTGACAGGAGCAAAGCCCCTATCACTACGTTAACACTGGGTTTACTTCGGCAGTAAGCCCAAATGCAATCTATTTAATTCGCTATTACAACCATTGCATCGCGCAATGTTCGCTCTTTATATCGAAACCCTTTTTGGAAAGTGTTTACGATAGCTCCGCTTTCATGCTCATCACTATCCACACGCTGTACTGCGTTATGAATATCAGGATTAAACGGTTCACTCTCATCAACAGGAGTTACCCCGTGTTTTTCGAGAACGCTTAAAAGCTGTTTCATCGTGAGTTCAACACCCTCTTTGAGCTTTTCAAGCAATACATTTGCATCCGCTTCAATTGCCGTTGCACCGATTGCCATTGAGAGCGAATCGACCACAGGAATCAAATCTTTTGCAAATTTTTCGTTTGCGTATTCTAGCGCTTGATATTTCTCACGCTCAAGACGTTTTTTGATATTGTCGAAATCGGCATGTACGCGAGCGTACTTGTCTTTAAACGACGCTAATTCAGCTTGGATAGTCTCTAATTCATTCATACTCTCAGCGACTGCTTCCTCACCCTCTTGAAGGATAGGTTGTTCATCGTTGATTACTTCTTCATTTACTTCGTTAGACATAAGTTTATACGACTCCTTTTTTGAAATCCAGTGTTATTATAGTGCATTGAGTCACCTGTTGTCAAGAGGTATATGAATTTTTTTATGCAAAATAGTTGAGTCTATATGTATCAACTATAATTTACTACCTAAAATGCTATAATAAGAGCTACTAAAAAAGGGGACTAAGTGAGTATCAAACGATTTTACCTTCCGCTATTGTTGATCCTTTTTGCACTTGGTGTGTGGTTCACCCCCCCTCCACTCTCCATCAGCCTCTCTACATGGCACCTCTTTACTATTTTTATCACTACTATCGCTGCTATTTTGTTCAATATCCTCCCCATCATTGCCGCCGCCATCATCGCCCTCGCTATCAGTGTCTTAAGTGGCGTTATTGAGCCTGCTAAAGCGTATGCGGGGTTTTCAGAGAGCTTTATTCTGCTCATCGTTGCCGCGTTTTTGGTCTCTCACGCCGTCCATAAATCTGGGCTGGGAAAACGGCTATCGCTCCATATCATCCGTAAATTCGGTTACTCAACTCTGGGGTTGGGATACAGTGTTATCGCTACCGATATCCTCATCGCCCCTGCATTTCCGAGCAACACAGCACGCTCTGGTGTCCTCTACCCCATCGTTTATGGACTTGCGCATGATTGCGGTTCTAAAGTAGGAGACAATACTCATCGCAGAGCGGGAAGTTATCTGATGATGACCTCGATGGCGGGACTCACCATCTCATCAGGACTCTGGCTTACGGCGATGGCGGTCAATCCTGTCGGTGTCGGAATTGCGGAGAAGATGGGAATCCATATCACGTTTGGTAGCTGGCTTTTGTATGCGATTGTTCCGACCCTGATTGCATTCGCCCTCATCCCGTGGATGTTGTATCGTATTTATCCCCCCGAAATGAAAGAGACACCCGATGCTCCTCAAAAAGCCGCAGAGGCATTGGAACATATGGGACGTATCAGCCGAAACGAATGGATCACCGCAGGGGTATTTGTCTCCATGCTCACCCTTTGGGCACTCTCTGGGATATTTCCTATCGATAAAGCGGCGGTTGCCTTCGGTGGGCTTGGGATTTTAATGGCGACTAAAGTATTTGGCATCGAGGATTTTCGAGCTCAAGGAGAAGCTCTCAGTACCCTCATCTGGTTTGCTATCCTCTTCGGTCTCTCGACACAGCTCGCGGAACAAGGGTTTATGAACGCTATTGCAGATCATTTCACCCAATATCTAAGTGGACTCTCATGGTTTAGTGTTTATGCTCTTTTGATCCTTATTTACGTTTTAATCCACTACCTCTTCGTTTCCCAAAGTGCCCATCTGCTAGCACTGTTCGGTATTTTCTTGGCAATTGGCGTTCAAGCGGGGGTTCCGGGAGAGTTGATGGCGATGATGCTGTTGTTTGCCACCAATTTTAACGCCACCATCACACCCCAAGGCTCATCGTGTAACGCGATTTATCTGAGCAGCGGCTACATCAGTGCTCGTGATATCTATATCTATGGCGGAGCGGTGACACTTCTAACCTTT
>JBFYRD010000109.1:0-10930 GCA_041302405.1 Sulfuricurvum sp. | reverse complement strand
CCCGTGCGGCAATTTACGCTCCTGAGCATCAACTTTCTCCTCAAGGCGCTTTGCTTTATAAATATCTTGAACTCTTCCATGTTGAGACGAAAAGCGTACACGATTTTATTAATACGACATTATCCGAGTGTGATATTCTATTTATCGACCTCCCACATATTTCAAAATCTCAAATCGATGCCATTAAGTCTACCTATCCGAATTTAGGGATAGTACCACTAATGAAACTCCATTATGGAGAGAAAGCAGATTCTATTATTGACTCTGTTTCGTCGATCGTAACGTTACCAATTCTTCCAAGTTCGTTACATAAGACACTGGCAGTGATCTGGAAAACGATGCCAAAAGAGTATGTTTCAAACTCACTTGAAATACAAAGTATCCCACATCCTGAAAATATTAAAATCTTAGTGGCTGAAGATAATCTCATTAATCTAAAATTGCTTGAGACGATTTTACTGCAAGAACATTTTCGCGTTATTGCGGTAGATAATGGCCAAAAAGCGGTTGATGTCTATTTGAAAGATCATTTTGATTTGGTTTTGATGGATATCGATATGCCTGTTATGGACGGATTGATGGCGAATCGATTGATTAAAGAGATCGACAAGCGTGATAACAGAGGTTTCGTCCCTGTGATTGCCTTGACGGCACATGCGTTGATCGGCGATCGTGAGCGAATCGTTGCCGCCGGCTTAGATGCTCATTTGGCTAAACCGATTGATAAACATTTTCTATTGCAGACAATTGATCGATATTTAAAAATTGCTCAGCAGAAACGACAAAGTAACATCGTTTAATATTGATTATTTTTTGCTTAGTATACTTGTAAATGTATTATAATGCCGAAATCAAATCCCTTTGTACAAAAGGGAACACATAAGGATAACAATGAAGCGATATTATAGCGCTTGGATTTTGGGAGTATTGTTGAGTGCACAATGTGCTTCAGCAGCTGTTTTAGTAACAGTTAATGGAGATGAAATTACCTCTGAAGAGGTCAATAAAGTATTGATGGAAGGGACACAGGGTCGTTTTGATTCTTTGCCTGCTGATAAACAAAATGAATTACGTCAACGCATTATAGAGGGGATGATTGCACAAGAACTTGTTTTCGATGATGCAAAGCGAACCGGTGTACTCGAATCAAAAGAGTACAAGCAAGAACTCGAAAAACTTGTTGATCGTCTAAAAATTCAACTTGCAGCAAAAGTATGGGAACAAGAACAATTTGAAGCTATTAAAGTAGACGCAAAAGAAGTAAAATCTTATTTTGATGCAAATCCAGATGAATTTGTCGATAAAGAGAAAATTCGTGCTCGCCATATTTTGGTTAAAACAGAAGCGGAAGCTCAATCTGTTATTAAAAGTATGAAATCTCTTAGCGGTGAAAAACTCAAAAATGAGTTTATTGCTCAAGCAAAATCAAAGTCAACCGGACCAAGCGCAGCTAAAGGTGGAGATTTAGGCTATTTTCCCCGCGGACAAATGGTTCCTTCATTCAATGACGCAGCATTCGCTATGAAAGAAGGGAGCATGTCTACGGCTCCTGTTCAAAGTCAGTTTGGATATCACGTTATCTATGTTGAAGATAAAAAAGTAGCAAAAAAGCTTAGTTTTGAGGAAGTGAAAAACTTTATTGAGCAACGTTTGAAAATGGATAAATTCAAAGCGACGATGGAGAAAAAAATGTCTTCACTTCGTGAAAAAGCAAAAATTACTTATAGTAAATAACTTCGTTTACTTTCCCGCTGATGCGGGAGAGCTTCTTTAAAGTATTAGTTTCTATCGATCGCATTCAAATCTTCAAACGCCACTTTTACTCGATTTACCAATGTTTTTTGTCCGGCTTGGAGCCATTTGCGTGGATCGTAGTATTTTTTATTTGGTTTCTCTTCACCCTCTGGATTTCCGATTTGTCCTTGTAGGTAATCTTTATATTTTTCATAGTAATCTTTTACCCCTTCCCATGTTGCCCATTGTGTATCAGTGTCGATATTCATTTTGATGACACCATAGCTGATTGCTTCACGGATCTCTTCGAGAGTTGAACCTGAACCGCCGTGGAAAACGAAGTTGACTGGTTTATCGGAGACAGTAGCAAATTTCT
The DNA here is from genome assembly GCA_041302405.1 of Sulfuricurvum sp. Lineage (GTDB taxonomy): Bacteria > Campylobacterota > Campylobacteria > Campylobacterales > Sulfurimonadaceae > Sulfuricurvum. Next base: position 8,820 of record JBFYRD010000109.1, on the reverse strand, counting down.
CTTTGATGTATTTTTGTGAATTATCGAGAATGATCGGAGTGAGGACAACGTTGCCAGGTTTGTAAACACCATGAACATTGCCAAAAGATGCGGCAATGGTAAAGTTTTTACTTACCGCATTCAATCTTTCATACGCGTAAGCCACATCTTCAGGCTGTGTATAGAGAAGTGAGTTATCGATGTTGGTATTATCCACACCGTCTTCTTCCCCTCCGGTAACGCCAAGTTCAATTTCGAGTGTCATCCCAATTTTGTCCATACGCTTCATGTACTCAACACAGGTTGCTACGTTTTCTTCCAACGGTTCTTCTGAGAGGTCGAGCATGTGTGAACTAAAGAGGGGTTTGCCGTGCTCTGCAAAATGTTTTTCACCCGCATCAAGCAGGGCATCAATCCATGGAAGAAGGTGACGCGCTGCATGGTCTGTATGTAAAATAACAGGGATACCATAGGCTTCTGCCATCATGTGCGTATGAATCGCTCCGCTGATCGCTCCGGCAATAGCGGCTTTTTCGTTTTCATTGCTTAACCCTTTGCCTGCATAGTAACTGGCACCGCCGTTTGAAAACTGAATAATTACGGGTGAATTAACCAATTTAGCAGCTTCAAGGACAGCATTGATAGAATCGGTTCCGACAACATTGACGGCTGGCAATGCAAAACCTTCTGCTTTGGCAATCTCAAATAGTTTTTGAACATCATCACCGAAAATGACACCGGGTTTCATCTCTTCTAGAATACGTTTGGACATTCTTTACCCCACAGTTAAAATTGACGATATTATACTCTTAGAGCAATAATGTTAGAATTAAAAAAACGGAGTTGATGTTGGGTCGTTTAGGTTTCTTCCTTTTTTTTCTTGCACACTCACTTTTGGCTACGTCGACCCCCTTATTATTTGGGACATTGGCTGAACCCCTGCAAAAAAGTATTATCCCTGTGGAAAGACTAAGCCGCACGGAAGTCATGGCTACAAATCAAGTTTTATTGAAAAGTTTTTTGAGTGGTGTAGAAGGAACTTTAAGTGTCGGAAAAGAGTTAAACAGGGCAAAAGAGGTCGATAAAGAACTGCTAAATAGTTACCTTAAAGAGTTACGGCTCCTCTCACAAACGAAAGAATCTATTGATACGCTGTATCGTAAATCATTACATACGGCGATAGCTAAAAGCGATAAGAAAAGCTTTGAAGATTTGATTTCGGTTCAACTCGATCCGTTGCATCATCCCCGCGTTCGTGCAGCAGTAATCGCTTTTTATCGCGAAAACTACCCCCATCAATCGATCAAAAGTATTGAAGCATTGTGTGACGAACAGGTACTGGAACAAAAAAGTATTCAGGTGGCGATTGAGCAAGAGCAAGCATATGAAGAGCATTTGCGTATTTTGAAACGCTCCGAAGTCTCTGCTGTTAAAAAAATGGCACAAATCGGTTCACGTAATAGTGTTATCCTGAGTGCTGAGAGTAACGGAGTAGGAGGGTTTGAATTTGAAGCTGAAAATCTAAATCCTTATACGGTAACCATGAGTATTGATTTTGAGTCATTGAGTAATTTAAAGGCTTCGAGCCAATTTCCTTTATTTATTGAAGTTCCTGGGAGAAGCAAAAAGAGAGTGTTGGAACTTTCTCGAATTTCCTCAGTATCTGGTGTTGATTATCGATCATCTTATGGATGGGTGAGAGGGTCTGCATTTGCTAGACACCAAGATAACTATCTTTATCGTCTCCCTTTTCTCAAAGGGGCTAATATACGTGTTTCTCAAGGGTATCATGGAGACACTTCGCATAAAGGATTGTCCGCTTATGCAGTTGATTTTCCGATTCCTGTCGGCACACCGATATATGCTGCGCGCGAGGGGATCGTCGTAGGTTCGGAAGGATCTAACAATGTCGGAGGCGCAAGTCCCGAATATCGCAAATATTCCAATTATGTAATTCTTGAACACAGTGATGGGACGATGGGAAATTATTATCATTTGAAACAAGGCGGTGCGATTGCGGTGATTGGGCAAAAGGTTCTAAAAGGTGATCTCATCGGTTATTCGGGCAATACAGGGTACAGCAGTGGTCCCCATTTACATTTTAGTGTGAGTAAAGTCGATCCTGTTTCAATGCGTCGGCCGATGAATTTGCCGATTAAGATAGAAACACTGCAAGGAATTGTCACAAATCCTCGCAAAGGCGACCGATATACGGTACAATAAATCCACAGATGATACGAACGGAGTATAGAGATGTTTGATACGGTCAAATCAAAAATTATTTTTACAACATTGCTCTTTAGCTTTTTAGGTTTGGGGACAATATATTGGTACCTAACGACAACTTTTCATGATTTTTCGAATGAAACGGCGAAGCGTTCTCTTAATATGTTGAGCCAATCTATTTTTCAAACTCTCTCAGGCAGTATGTTGGCAGGTGATCCCGCAGTTGTCGCTGAAGCGATAGCCAATGCGCAAAAAATAGACGGCATTGAAGCCCTGAAAGTAGAAAAATCGCAAGCGGTGATTGATTTACTGGCACCTGAAGCTAAATTTACCGAAGAACCATTAATCCGAGAAATTTTCAAAAATAAAAAACCGCAAGTGATTGAAAATACCAATGGAGTACACACGATACGTTTATTGCAACCGCTTATTGCCGAGGAACGTTGTCTTGCTTGTCATGGCAATGTACAAACAGGAGATGTTTTAGGGGTTATGGATTTGGTCATTTCGTTAGAAAAAAATGATGAAGAGATCAGTAAAACAGAAACTATTTTGTTAATTGCGTTAAGTGTTGTTGTGGTTGTTTTTGTGAGTGTTCTGAATATCTTCTTTGGAAGAGAAGTATTAACTCCACTTGAGGTACTTAGAAATAGAATTCGCGCCCTTGTAAGCGGTGATAAAGATTTGACAAAACGTCTTGAAGTGACAAAAAAAGATGAGTTCTCACAAGCGGCACTTGCTGTTAATAATTTTGTCTCTATGGTTCAAGAGACGGTGAATGAAGTCAAAGATTTAGGAAAGCAAAACTCGAGCATAGCGATGACAATCACCGATGCGACACGTGCTATATCATCAGGAGTAGAGCAAGAACGTCTCATTGTCGAAGCAACTACCCAAAAAAGCCATTCAATCAAAGAGATTTTATCCGGTGCCATATCGGTGTCAGAACAAACGCAGCGTAATGTTGCCAATGCAAATGAAGAGTTGGTAACAGCAAAAGATGCACTTTACCGTCTTGTTGGTGAAGTTGAGGGATACATTGAAACGGAGCATGAAATGTCCTCACAATTGATCTCTCTTAGACACGATGCAGATCAAGTTAAAAATGTTTTAGGGGTGATTAAAGATATCGCCGATCAAACCAACCTTTTGGCCCTCAATGCTGCTATTGAAGCAGCGCGCGCCGGAGAGCATGGTCGCGGTTTCGCAGTTGTTGCGGATGAGGTTCGAAAGTTGGCTGAGCGTACCCAAAAAAGTTTGACCGAGATTGAAATCAGTGTCGGAACCATTGTTCAGGCGATTAATGATGTCAGCGATAAAATGGGAGAAAATGCTAGCAGTATGAATATACTTACTGTCATATCGAATGAGGTTGAAGATAAAATTTCAGCAACCTCTTCTGAGATGGAACGCTCTGTATTGGTTGCTGAACAATCTTATAAAGACTCGGTTGAAGTAGTTAGTCATATCGAATGGATCATTGGTAAAATATCACAGATTAATGATGTTTCTGAATCAAACCGACACAGTGTTGAGCAGATTGAAAGCGATTCCAAGCAGTTACTGCAAGTAGCCAATTCTCTTTCTGCCCGTATTAATGAGTTTAAGAGCTAAATATACCTAGCCAAAGCGCATCATTAGAGGTTGATAATACCTGATGCTCGGTGTGTTTTGGAAGAAAAAAATAGTCACCTGATTTTAATTGAAGTTTCTGATCCTCTACTAGAAAAGAGGCTTCTCCACTTATGAGAAGTACCCACTCGTCTTGATCTTGATTGTAGGTTTCTCCAGGTGTTTTAAGCCATGATCGGATCGCTTCGATTTTGATCGAATCGTTTTGGAAAAGAGTCAAAAAAAATTCTGAATTTTCAGAAGGCATTTTTAGGTGATTAAGGTTGTTTAGATCGATCAAGGAACACTCCTAAGTTAACGCATGATATGATTACATCATTATAAACTAACAACAGAGTATTTATGAAAAACATTGTCTTAATCGGTTTTATGGGTGTTGGAAAAGGTTCTGTAGCACGAGAGATTGTGAAACAATCTAATTTGATTGCGTTGGATACCGATGATATTATCGAGAGTATGGAAAATCGTCGCATTAAGAAAATATTCGCCGAAGAGGGTGAAGAGTATTTTCGTATACTTGAGCGTAAAGTAGCTCTGTGGCTTCAAAAAGAGGTTAGAGGGACGTTGATCTCTACTGGAGGCGGTTTTTTTAAAGTACCAAATCTAAAAAAAATTGGGACCGTAGTTTATCTGTCTGCCCCATTTGAAACAATCCATAGCCGTATTCTTGCTCACCCTGATGCCGAAAAGAAATTGCGTAAACGCCCTTTATTCCAAGATATCGATAAAGCGATTAAACTTTATGATGAACGTTCGGCTTTGTATAAAAAAGCAGCGGATATTGTGATCGATGTAAGCAATAAAGAGATTTCGGATATCGCGAAAGAAATTCTAAAAAAGGTCAAATGAGATGAAAAAAATAGTTTTAATGGTGTTTATGTTAGGAACTTTCCTCTTTGGTGCTGAGATAAAGTGGGAGAAAGAATATTCTGTGGCTATTACAAAAGCAAAAGCAGCAAAAAAGCCCGTGATGTTTGTTATTTCAAATCATAATTGCCGCTTTTGTGTTCAGTTTGAAAACATAACGTTGAAAAACCCAAAAGTTATTCAAAAGCTTAATGCGGATTTTATCAGTGCTATCGTATACATCGATGAAAATCCAATTTTCCCACGTCAATTAAATGTTCCTGGTACTCCGGGAACATGGTTTTTAAAATCAGATGGGGAACCGATGTATGAACCTGTCATGGGTGCAATTGAGAGTGATCAATTCCTCAATGCACTGGAGAGCGTTAAGCAAGAATACAAAAAAAGCGCGACGAGTAAGTAAAAGGAAATTTAATGACACTAATCCACACGAATGCATCCGATTTTAACTCGGTTTTTAACGAACTTTTAGGGCGGGGAAAGATGGATATGGAGCATGTATCCACGATTGTAAAAGGGATTATTGATGAAATAAGAGCCGATGGCGATGAGGCTTTAATTCGTCATAATTCCAAATTCGATCGATGGAATCCTGCATCAGGAGAAGAGTTGCGTATCGATACGACAGATATGAAACGTGCCTATGATGCACTCGAACCAACCCTTAAAGCATCGTTGCATTTGGCGTATGATCGTATTCGAGTCTATCATGAAAAACAGCTTCCGAAAAGTTGGTTCGATACCGAGGCAAACGGAACGATTTTGGGCCAAAAAGTAACTCCGGTTGATCGTGCTGGGCTTTATATCCCCGGAGGAAAAGCAGCCTATCCGAGCTCACTTTTGATGAATGTTATACCGGCTCAGGTAGCGGGAGTTGAGCATATTGTCGTCACTACACCGACCCCTGATAATGAACCCAATGAACTGCTGTTGGCAGCGTGTCATTTGTGCGGTGTGAGTGAAGTATTCAAAGTGGGCGGGGCGAGTGCAATTGCGGCAATGGCATACGGTACAGCAACGATTCCGAAAGTGGACGTCATTACCGGACCGGGGAATATTTTTGTGGCAACGGCAAAAAAAATGGTCTTTGGGGAAGTCAATATTGATATGATAGCAGGACCGAGTGAGATCGGTGTATTAGCGGATGATTCGGCGAATCCTGTTCATATCGCCATCGATTTGCTCTCTCAGGCAGAGCACGACGAAATGGCAAGTTCTATTTTAATCACCCCGTCTCAGCAATTTGCGGATGCGTGTGCAATGGAGATTGAAAATTGGCTCAAAAAACTGCCACGCGAAGAGATCGCCCGTAAATCAATTGAGGAACGTGCTGCGATTATCGTAACGGAATCGATGGAAGAAGCTGTACGTTTGATGAATGAGATTGCTCCTGAACACCTCGAAGTAGCTACTGACAATCCTTTTGCTCTTTTACCATCCATTAAACATGCAGGAGCTATCTTCTTAGGGCACTACACCCCCGAAGCTATCGGTGATTATGTAGCAGGTCCTAATCATACCCTCCCGACCGGAGGGACGGCAAAGTTCTATTCACCACTAGGCGTTGAGAATTTCATGAAAAAATCTTCCATTATTTCATTTTCACGTCAGGCGATCAATGAGATCGGTGAGGCGTGCGCCCTTATCGCTCATACAGAAGGGCTGGGTGCACACGAAGCATCCGTTCGCTGCCGATTAGATAAATAAACCTTTCTTATTCTTTCATTCCCCTTTGCGGGAAATATTTCCAAACGGTTACATATCAAAAAGTTATAGCAAAAATGGATTCCTTTTTAGTTTCGGTTAAACCTAATTTAGCTACTATCAGTCCAGCAGAAATGCCGTCAAATGCCTGTAATCACGGCATAAAATAAAGATTATTCATGCATCTTATGATATGAATACTCATAACGTGAGTCAGGAACAAGGAGAATATATGCAATTGGGTTTCTTGGTAGACCTTCGCCTATGTATGGGGTGTAAGGGCTGTGAGATCGCATGTAAGGTGGAAAACGAAGTTCCACTGAGTACATGGCGTCTACGTGTCAAATATGTTGATGTGGGAACATTCCCAGAGACCAAGCGGACATTTACACCGCTTCGCTGTAATCATTGTGCGAATGCGCCGTGTGAACGTATTTGTCCGGTTAGTGCGTTGCACTATCTTGAAAACGGTATTGTAAACATCGATAAAGAGCGCTGTATTGGGTGTGCGGGTTGTGTTTTAGCATGTCCTTACGGTGCGATCTATATCGATCCTCAAACCCAAACAGCGGATAAATGTACCTATTGTGCTCACCGTATTGCGAGTTCAATGATGCCATCGTGCGTTGTTGCCTGTCCGGTAGAAGCGAATATTTTTGGTGATTTAGATGATCCAATGTCAAGTATCAGCAAATACATTCAATCCCATCAAGGTAATGTTCAAGTCCGTAAACCGGAAAAAGGGACATTCCCTCATCACTATTATGTAGGTGGCGGTAACGTAACGTTGAATCCGTTGGCATCATTGCGTGAAGAGGGACATAATCTCTTTAATAATCTTACACATCTCCCTGTAGGAGGGCACTAATGGTACATGAAACAATAGCGGCAACGAACGCGGTTGTAACACTTGACGTAGCTCTTACTGGCGTAGTTTGGGGTTGGATAATTACGATGAATATGTGGGCAAAAAGTATTGGTACAGGGATAATTTTTCTCGGCTTTTATTTGCTTAAAAAACATCCGGAACAAACTGGGTTTATCCGTTTACCGGTAGTAGCGATTTCGATCGTATTTATCCATATTTTCTTGTTCTTCACGGTCATCGATTTGCACCAAATGTTCCGTTTCTGGCACATTTTCTTTTATCCTCATTTGACATCGGCGATTACAATCGGTGCATGGATGGCGACAGGGTTTGTAGGATTATTGCTCGGTATGGCTTATTTCATTTATATGAAAAAAGATGAAGCAATGTATGACAAGCTTCTTGGATGGACTGTTCTTCTTGCGGTTCCGGTAACGTTGTATACGGCGGGACTTATGGCACAATCAACCGCGCGTGAAATCTGGCAGATGCCGACTGAATCGGCTCAAATGATTTTAGCAGCATTGTTGGCGGGATCAGCGACGATGATTCTTCTCGGCGGTAATAAATTCTCAGACGCAGTTAAAAAAGATTTAGCGATTGTTTTAGGACTTGCAGCAGCAGCAGCATTTATCCTTTACATGGCAGAAATCATTTTTGGCCCTATGAAAGCTGAAGAGGTTGCCGCGGTTCTCCAATACATCAAAGGTGGTGAATACACCGTTATGTTCTGGATAGGTCAAGTTATGGCGTTCATTGTTCCTATGGTTTTGGTGTGCTTAAGCCTTAAAAACCAATCGTACTATTTACTGAAAATTGCTGCAGTGTCAGCACTGATCGGCTTGTGGGTGAGCAAACATGTTTGGCTCGTTATTCCACAATTGTTACCAATGAGCTAAAGAGGATTAACTATGATGTATTTAGAAAGCAGACGAACATTTTTAAAAGGTACCGCGCTCACTGTAGCGGGTGCTGCAATTGCTAAAGGGGTTTTTACCGTAGATGCAGCAGCAGAATCGGTAAAGGAGAGTAAGTTCACCAATACTCCTGATAGCCTATCATTCTATCCTCCTCAAGATCAATGGAACCATTTCCAAGAACTTGACGGTGTTGACTGGAAACGTGGTGGTATTGACCGTCATGGTGTTCAAAGTGAAAACAATCCAGATGGTATTTATGTCAATGACTACATGATTATTCCAACAGCATGTTCAAACTGTGAAGCCTCATGCGGACTTACTGCATGGATTGACAAAAAGACTTTTACCGTTAAAAAATACATGGGTAACCCGCTTCATCCGGCTTCTCGCGGACGCAACTGTGCCAAAGGGTATGCGGTTCAATCGCAAATGTACGATCCCGATCGTATTCCGTTTCCATTGAAACGTGCCCCTGGTTCTAAACGTGGTGAGGGGAAATGGATCCGTACAACATGGGATGAGGCGATGAGCACTATCGGTAAAAAAATGGCCGATACTATTCGTAAGGGTGATCTCCTTTCTCGTAAATCCGTTATGTACCATGTCGGTCGTCCAAATGAGAAT
>JBFYRD010000108.1:0-3693 GCA_041302405.1 Sulfuricurvum sp. | reverse complement strand
GCTCTGTTACAATCGGATCATCCCACTCTTTTTGAGCTTCAGAGATGGACAGTAATGCTTTTTCTTTTTGGACTTCATCATAATAATAGATAACCGAACGGTATTGTGTCCCGCGATCGGCCCCTTGGCTATTGAGTGTCGTCGGATTGTGAATAACCCAAAAAATATCCAGTATCTCTTCATAACTTATTTGTGCAGGATCATAGGTGATCTCTACTACTTCAGCATGTCCGGTCGCACCTGTGCACACTTGCTCATAAGAGGGATTCTTACGCGCTCCACCCGCATAACCGCTAAGGGCACTTTGTACTCCAATCACACGAGTATAAATTGCCTCAATACACCAAAAACATCCACCCCCTAAAAGTGCCTTTTCCATTCGTTTATCCTTTTGTATCATAGTGTACGATTATCCATTTTCAGGGCTTTTAGGCACTTGAAGAATATCTATTGAGTTAATGGCTTAAGTTGATTGTTTTTTAATCAACTATTTGAATATTTTATCTCTTACTAGGTTTATAATGTCACCGTTTCGTCAAAACAGGTTATCGTACGGTAATCAAATGCCGATACTATGCTGTTATATTTAATAAAGGAGAACCCAATGGAAAAAATGACACCGCTAGAAAAAATGTTGGTAAAAAAATTACGCCAATCCAAACGTGCCAGCTGGATGGTTGACTAAATACACTTTGCCTCTATGGCAATCTGCCTCATCTATCATATCTCCTCACCCACTTTTGCCCAATAACGTTATAATTTTCTTTATATTCATTTATTTTTCTTTTACCCTTTGTTAACATCGCTCGGTCATACTGTCAGATGTCTACCTCAATGGCGAGGTAATAACTATAAAGGAGTAACCTATGATCCGTTTACTTGTCTTATCCGCTTTAAGTTGTGCCTATCTAGCGGCATCCACACCAACACCTATTACAATGTCATCAGATTTAAACTTAACTGAGAATCAAGTCAAACAACTACAGCGGATAGATGCATCGCTCGAGCAGGTAAAGCGGCATTCACATGCCAAGCAAATCGAAGTGCTCAATCCGCATCAACGGAAAATCTTTTGCGCACGTCAAAAAAGTCTATGTAATACCAACTAAGAAAGGTAACGATGCTTCAAGCCCTGATGGTCGAAGATGACCCTGATATCACAACATTGTTGGTGAACTATCTCAAAAACTATGGGATAGCGCTCAACGCCGTATCTACACCCTCGGCCGGTCTCAATTTATTAGAGACCGACCATTTTGACTTAATCATTTTGGATTTGACACTGCCACAGATGGATGGGTTAGAGCTATGTAAAATGATCCGCCAAAAAACCGATATCCCTATTCTAATCTCCAGTGCCAGAAGTGATATCAACGACAAAGTCATCGGACTGGAGTACGGTGCGGATGATTACCTCCCAAAACCGTATGAACCTCGTGAGCTGATTGCACGGATTAAAAGTGTATTACGCCGTTATCGACCTACCCTGGAAAAAAAAAACAAACTCTTTACCCTTAATGAAAATGAGCAAACAATCCATTTTAACGGCGCACAGCTCTCTTTGACACGGGCTGAATACGAGCTGTTATCTCTTTTGATCCTCCACCCGAACCAAACACTCAGCCGTGATTTTCTCTCCAACAACTCTGAAGCAATTTCATGGGAAAGTTCGGTTCGAACCATCGATGTTATCATCAGCCGCTTGCGTCAAAAAATCGAGAAAGATCCAAAAAATCCCCGCTTTATCCACTCTATTCGTGGAAGCGGATATCGGTTTTCAGGCTAAGTAATGCGCCATAGTATCTTTCTTCGTATTACCCTGTTTTTTCTCTTTACCCTCATTGCTATGGGATTTGGATTTTATTTTGTGCACCAAAAACTAGTACAAGAGCATACCAAACAGCTGGAACTCGAAGCAGGGAAACTACTTCTCGTATTGCGAAAAAGCATCGTTTTGGATCTACACGAACGACGCTCATTTTTGCAAGAACAAGGATACAGTATTGCAGAGCCCCATCCTGATCTTATTAAAACACTCTCTAGCGCTCTCAAACGTATCCCTGAAAATTACCCCGAGGCGATTAAAGACTCACTCAAAGAGGGACGGATTCAGATTTTAAAGGATGAAAATCACCTTTATATTTATCTCACCAAAGCCACTCCACCGCTGTTGGTAATCAAAACTGATGCAGCAAAACAATCCCTTTGGCCTGCTGGCGTGTTCGTAGTTCTTACCTTGACACTCTTACTTTTATATTGGCTTATTATCCGTACGCTTTTTCCTCTCAAAACTCTTATTCAATCGATAACACATTATGGAAAAGAAGGGATTTACACCCCCATAAAAAGCCCTAGAAAAGATGAAATTTCTCTCGTATCTCGTGCACTTGACAGTGCAATGCATAAAAATCAAACTCTTCTCGAAGCGCGCAGACTTTTTTTACGCAATATCATGCATGAGTTAAAGACTCCGATTACCGTCGGTAAATTGGCTCTCCCTTTTCTAAAAAACGGTGAAGAAAAATCAATTTTAGAGCGAGCATTTTCACGAATGGCGCACTTAATAGCAGAGCTGGTTAAAGTAGAGCAAATCACCTCTGGAGCACTGTCTCCTCACCTCCAAGAATGTGATCCGAAACATCTTATCGAAAAAGCTAAAACATTGCTTTTTCTCAATGATGAGACTATCAATCTGCAGTTAAGCGGAACATCCATATATGCAGATTGTGAAGTATTTGTTACTGTCTTTAAAAATCTCATAGATAATGCGATCAAGTACAGTTCAGATGGAAAAGTTACCATTGTTCAAAATGAGAAATCTATTCTTTTTTTGAACAAAGCTGAACCTTGGCCACAAGGGTGCACCCTGCAAACGCTTACAGAACCATTTTTTCATCACTATGAAAATGAGCAAAGCTTCGGGCTAGGGCTCTACATTGTTAAATCGATTTTAGATGCTCATGATTTTACCCTTAGCTATCACTATGAGGAGGGAAATCACTGCTTTGAAGTGATCTGTCTGAATCCCCTTTTGCCACTCGATTAAGGCGTATTTCAAAACAAGCACCTTTGGATGTATTGTAGACACTCAATTTTCCTAAAAAATGTTTTTCAATAATCATTTTGGCCATATAAAGTCCAATTCCAGTCCCTTGAGATTCAAATTTAGTTGTAAAATAAGGGTCAAAAATTTTATCAATGATATCAGGAGAGATCCCCCCTCCCGTATCTTCGATAGCAAGTGTACAATAGTGTTCATCCTCAACACAACGGATGCGAATAACCCTCTCACGTCCCCGATGCTGCTCTATCGCTTCACGTGCATTATTGACGAGATTAATAAGCACTTGTTTTAGCTCATTTGGATAGACTAAAACGTCGATCATTGTATCAATATCACGTTCAATAATGATTTTTTTGCGCATCAACAAAGGACCCAAAAGGGTTTCAACATCATCAACCAACGTATTAATGTTGACTAACATTTGATCTTTATCTTGTTTGAAAAAATTTCGGAAATCGTCGATTGTTTGTGACATGTATTCGATCTGCGCTTCAGCGATCTCGATCACTTTTGAGGATTCACTGTTCATCCCTATCGCGCAACTCAAATTCAAACGTGTCATCGAGAGCCCCAAGATATTCAAAGGTTGGCGCCACTGATGCGCAATCGATTCAAGCATCGAACCGATC
>JBFYRD010000107.1:0-3705 GCA_041302405.1 Sulfuricurvum sp. | reverse complement strand
TCTCTTCATCGGGGCCGAAGGTCATCACGACATCAATATTCTGATCTGCCTCAGCTATTTTCACCAGTTCACTATACTCTTCGAGTGTCCAATTCGCATCCGAAGAACCGCCGAATCCCGGATGAAAAGCAACGACAGGTTTAGTAATGTTGAATTCCTGGCAAAAAGATTCATACGCTTCCGAAGCTCCCTCGAAATGCAACAACGGTTTGGGGAAATCCAAAACAATATCAGGAAAAAGGACTTTGGTGAGTTCAAGATTGTATTCAAACTCCGCCATTTTTACTTCACTACGACGTTGTCTAATTCGTCGGTTGTAAAAGATCTGAGCTATTTTGGTCGCAGGAGCGATACGGATGGGAATTCGAGCAATAAATTGAGCCAAGGCAACACGGGTATTGGAGAAAAGGGTGATCGACGCATCGATACGTGATTGTTTGATTTTAAAAGCAAGCTCCAAAATATCTTCGCCCCCATCAACGATCACCTCATCGATAAAATCGCAAGACTCGGCTAGTTTGCGGTTTAATGGCGCGACAAGGGCAATGATACGGTTTTGCGGATTATGGTGTTTAAGAACATACAAAGTGGGTAAAGCGGTGATAAAATCACCCAACTTATCGTTACGTACTACCAATATATTCATGTATTACCCTTGTATTAATGCGGTTATTTTACCCAATATCGCTATAATCTCACCATGAAACAACCTTTTGCTTGGGACTCCTACTCCGATCAACCTGCCATTATCCGTGATAAAGGACTGAAACGCCAAATGCGCCGCAGTGCCCTTTTCTCTTTGATTAAAACCTTTTTAATCGCTCTGATCACTCTACCTATTGCCATCTTCGCTATCCCTTTTTTAAAACGTAGAGAGATTAGAGGGGATGATTTCTTCGGTATGGGGGTCAATCTGGACAAAGAACCCAATACGACACCCTACCTCATCGATGAACTTGGGGTTCAAAAGCTCCTCATCCGTATTCCACTGTGGGAGATGGATCGGCTCCATGAATACGTAACGTTTATTCGCAGTTTTGAAAACAAGCAGATCACCGTTGCGCTGCTCCAAGATCGCGAACACGTCACAACCCCTGATATGAGCAGAGATCATTTCATCCAGATTTTTGAAGCATTAGAGGGGATATGCGATACCTATGTGATCGGAAGTACTATTAATCGCTCGAAATGGGGATTTTTTAGTGTCAATGAATACCTCAATTTTTATGCGGTTGCGTATGAACTGAAACAAAAACGGTTTTCCCACCTCAAACTGATCGGCTCACAAGTCATCGATTTTGAATTCCATTTTAGCGCCCATACTCTCTTTAACTGGAAAAATATTCGATACGATGCGATTGGCAGTCTCCTCTACGTCGATCGTCGAGGTGCCCCTGAAAATCTGCAAATGGGATTTAACCTCGTCGAAAAAATCCGCCTTCTCGCCACACTCGCGCAAATGTCCCCTAAAAGCAATGGGGAGATTATCATCACCGAAACCAACTGGCCAATCACCAATACCGCCCCTTATGCTCCTACTAGTGAACATGAATGCGTAAGTGAAGAAGAGTATGCCGACTTTATGGTTCGCTACCACCTCCTAGCCTTTGCCTCACAGCACGCATCTAGCGTCTATTGGCATCAGCTCATCGCTCCGGGGTATGGATTGATCGACAATCGTGAGGGTATCCTCCGTAAGCGGAGCGCTTTTTTTGCCTATAAAATAATGCTAGAGCAGATGAGGGAAGCATCGATGGTGGGGTATGGTATCAAACAAGGACGCCACACGATGCTATGCGAAACACCGCATGGCCTTTTACACATCGAATGGCGTGAGTCGGGAACAATGGAAGTTCCATTGACCGAAGCGGTAAAAGTGACCTATAGGGATGGAAAACGTGAAATGACGGATACCTTGCATCTGAGCGGTTCGCCGATTTATTACACTACCGCGTTGGAACCTCTATGAAAATTCTCATTATTCTCCCCAACTGGCTCGGCGATGCCGTTATGGCGACACCTGCGATCGAAGCACTTTGCACCCTCTATCCTGAAGCAGAACTGACACTGGTCGGTTCCTACGTCAGTATCGAAGCACTCAAATACCACCCTCAGTGTAAACGTCATTATGTTGATGAGACGAAAAAAAAAGGGAACCGCTTTCTCAATACCTACCGATTCGCCAAAGCGTTGGGTAAACACGATATGGCAATTACCTTTCGTAATCAACTCCACTCCTCTCTTTTACTGTTTTGGAGCGATACACAGATCACAGCAGGACGAAAAAGCTGGCATTCATCATTTTTGCTCAATCATCCCATCAAACCATCACATCCCTCTCATCTGGTCGAACAATACCGCGATATCGCCCAAAGTTTAAGCTCACAGCCACTCACACTCGGCAATCTGAAAATTCATATCCCTCCACACAAATATCTACGCCCGACATTAGGGATCAACCCTGGAGCAACATACGGCAGTGCCAAACGGTGGTATCCCGAAAAATTTGCCGAAGTTGCACGGGCATATAGTGATCGTTTCGACATAATTTTGTTTGGCGGACCCAATGAAGTGGGGATGGCCAACGATATCGAATCACGTTTAAACGGGATTAATGTCACGAATCTAGCAGGGAAAACATCGATTACAGAATTGTGCAGTTTTATCGCTGGATTGGATATCTTTATCACTAACGACAGTGGTCCAATGCACGTTGCGGCAGCGTATCAGGTTCCCACCGTTTCGATTTTTGGCCCAACACGCCATTTAGAAACATCTCAGTGGATGAATGAAAAAAGCTATATTGTTCGACATGATATGGAGTGTGCACCGTGCATGAAGCGAGAGTGTCCGCTAGGACATCATGAATGCATGAAAAGCATTACGGCAGAAGAAGTGATTGAAGCTACAAAAAATATTTTAGCTGGATTCCCGCCTACACGGGAATGACGTCATCCTCGGACTCGATCCGGGGATCCATCTTTAAATTTTAAAAATCCAAACGCATCCCAAAATACCATGCATCGTTATACACAACATCCCGTGATTTCAAATCGGTATCGATAATACGGTAACCAACACCGATACGGGCATTCTCCATAGGTTCCGCATCAAGCCCAATCCGCGTCTCCATATACCCATCCCCTTCTTTGAAACTCAACACCGACGGGGCATAATAAAACGCACCGTTCACATAAAAAGGAAACGGAGTATTGAGTGGAAGTTGAAGTTCTGCCTCGACACCCAGCGGGATCGCTGCATAACGATTTCCATCGATTTCGGTATAGGCCGCTTTAATCCCAAACCCTACCTTTAAGCCCGGAACACCGTTCACCTGTCCCATCTTCATAAAAGAGACCTCCATTAATGGATCCGGATCAGCAATCGTTTTAGAGTTGTTATTATCCCCATTCAAAAAGCGTGCACCGATATAGGTATTACTCATCGCATTACCCATACGCCCCATATCAAGCCGAATCTCTCCGCCAACTTCCCTATCATTGACATTCACACCGATTTGATGCGCAGCGAATGCGCCACTACTGATTAAAGCGATTAAAACTATTTTTTTTAACATGTTGTTCCTTCATTAATCCGCGCAATCGTAGCGGTGGTACTTTTACCATCCACAAATTGCACCAGTCGCAATTCCCCAGCAAATTCCGCTCCAACAACGCTTTTGCCCTCATAATCACCCCCTTTGAC
>JBFYRD010000104.1:0-4967 GCA_041302405.1 Sulfuricurvum sp. | reverse complement strand
TCTAAGCCTATTTAAAAGATGCTGAATCAAGTTCAGCATGACTACAACGACTAAGGATTTGGCTCTATAAGCTTAAATGTTCCAGCAGTAGCGTTATATTCCCAATAATCATTTCCCTCAGGTTTATTAGCAATATTTCGATCTTTGGTACTGGTACCATTATTAGTTGCAGGGCCGTAATATTTTCCACCGACCAATACCCAATCTCCATTTTCTGTATTTTTTAAAATAGCATCTAGCGGGTGAGTAGCCGAACCAAGTGTTGTGGGATATCCAGAAGCATTAAGCGCATTAGTGGCTGTATTTTGTCCGTTTCCCCAATCAAAATCACACGTATTGACAATCCATTCTCCATGGATAGCATCAAGTGCACTTTGGACTGATGAAGCAGTAGCAAGTTCAGAAGCAGATTTGGAATTATCAGTGAGATTGGCAAATTTTGGAATCGCCACAGCGGAGAGGACTCCGATAATGACGATAACGAAGATCAGCTCAATAAGGGTAAAACCGGTGTGAACTGATTTTTTTTTATACATTAGAAATTAATAGTTTTAGATGTTGCAACACCAGATGTATTCGTATCAGTAATACATTTAGATTTGCTTAATGTATCTTTAAACCCATTACATGTAAATGTATATGTAACCGTACGGTTAACACCACTAAAATCAATTTTAGCTACTTCTGAACCGCCTGGATTAGTATATGTATATACTCCAGCACCTTGAGTAGGAGTATAAACCCACCCTTTCCCTTTAACATCTACTAAATTGCTTAGGTTTGTATCTGAAGCATTACCATCATTCATATCAATTGCATTAACTGCAGCACTTGCTGCACCGGATGCCGTGTCAATTGTTGTTTTGATAACCGCTGAAACCTCCGCATTTTGCTTCAGGTTTTTAAACTGCGGTACAGCGACTGCTGCCAATACACCGATAATTACGATGACGAAGATTAATTCGACAAGGGTGAATGCGTTACGTTTCATATGAGGTTCCTATGATTGCACTGTGTGCATATTAGATGAGGGTATTATCGTCATATCCAGCTTAAGCTTTAATAATAACAATGCGATTTAAAAAGAAAGATGAAAAAAGAGTAACACAAGCCCTTGGGCTCGTGTTTTGATTAACAAGAGTAAGTAGATTTAAATTCGAATGCCGTTGGGCGAGACTCATCAGGCCATACTTGTGTTTCGAATTTGTAGTGTTGATATGTATCGATGAATTCTGGAGTCATAACCGGTTGCAAGAACGCGTTATCACGGATTAATGCTTCCAATGAACCACGAAGAGTATGTGGCATTTGAGGAATCCCTTTTTCACGAATCTCAGCAAGGCTAAGTTCAAATAGATCTTCATCCATCGGTCCAATCGGCACCGTTTTGTTTTTGATACCGTCAAGTCCAGCAAGCAACATTGCAGTAAACGCAAGGTATGGACAAGCTGTTGAATCCGGGAAACGCATTTCGATACGTGTCGCTTTTTCACCCGCACCGTATGGAACACGGCAAGATGCTGAACGGTTTTGGCTTGAATACGTCAAGATAGACGGTGCTTCAAATCCTGGGATAAGACGTTTGTATGAGTTTGTCGATGGGTTAGTGAATGCTGCAACGGCGCGAGCATGTGCAAAGATACCGCCTACATAATGAAGCGCTGTTTCAGACAAGTTGCTGTAACCGCCCTCTTTGTAGAATGTGTTTTTGCCGTCTTTCCAGATAGATTGGTGAACGTGCATACCGTTACCGTTGTCACCATAAAGCGGTTTAGGCATGAAAGTAACCGTTTTACCGTTAAGATGAGCAACCATT
The DNA here is from genome assembly GCA_041302405.1 of Sulfuricurvum sp. Taxonomy (GTDB): domain Bacteria; phylum Campylobacterota; class Campylobacteria; order Campylobacterales; family Sulfurimonadaceae; genus Sulfuricurvum. The sequence continues at coordinate 3,151 of JBFYRD010000104.1, read as the reverse complement.
TTGATAACGTATTTGAGTTTTTGTACGTTGTCAGCCGCTTCTACAAGAGTTCCGAAAACGATACCGATTTCACCTTGACCTTGAGCAACTTCGTGGTGACCGAGAATAACTTCAAGACCCACTTGCTCTAGCGCCAACATCATCTCAGCACGAAGATCAACCATAGTATCGATCGGTGCTACCGGGAAGTAACCCCCTTTATTACGTGGACGATGACCTGTGTTAAAACCATCTTTAAATGATTTTGCATCATTCCATTCACCCTCTTCGGTATCAACTTCAAAATATTGGCAGTTTACTTCGTCGCGGATTTTAACATCGTCAAATACGAAGAATTCATTTTCAGGACCGAAATACGCAACATCACCGACACCTGCGTTTGCAAGATGCTCAAGTGCTTTTTTAGCGATTGCACGAGGACATTTCTCATACGCTTGCCCTTTGTAGATATCATAAACGTCACAGAAAACGATAACGGTTGGATCAGCAGTAAATGGGTCCATAAATGCTGATTCAGCATCCGGTTTAAGCAACATATCTGAACGATTAATCGGTTGCCAAGCATCGATAGATGAACCGTCAAACGGAAGACCGCCTTCAAATTGGCCCGCGTTTACCGCACTCATACGGTAACTGACGTGATGCCATGTACCTTTCATATCGGTGAAACGGAAATCTACGAACTGAACATCGTTCTCTTTACAAAAACTGAAAAACTCGTCGACACTATTTACGAATTTACCCATGCAAAACTCCTAAAAATAATAAAGTGTAAGCAGTATAGCAAAAGTTCCCAAAAATTCGAGGGAAAAACATGATTAAAATTTAATCATTTCGCGTTTTCGCCCTTGATATAAAGCACATTCACTATAACCGACAGAACGGGCTAACGCTTCAACCTCATCTGCAAAAAGTCCGATTTGATCTGGACGATGCGCATCTGAACCAAAGGTAATCGGTATCTGAAGCAAGGCAATCTCTTCAAGAAGCATCGCAGACGGATAGGCCTCGGCGATAGGTTTTCGGTATCCTGACATGTTGATTTCGATCGACATGTCCCCTTTTTTTATCGCTTGCAACGCATTTTTTGCCAATAATCGGATGTCTTTTGTTGGAAGAAATTTAAACACCTTCAATAAATCCAAATGGCCCACAATATCAAATTTTCGACTTTGCGCCATCTCTTCGATCAGTTTAAAGTAACGCTCATAAATTGCATTGATATCTGCCCCCTCATAACGTCCTATGAATTCAGGGTTGTCAAATCCCCAATCATCGATAAAATGGACACTTCCAATTAAATAATCACAGGGTCGGTTCAGCACCTTATCGTCCATATACCCTGGTAAAAAGTCAACTTCGTATCCCAATAGAACCGTTATTTTTTCTTTGTATTTCTCTTTTGCTTCTCGAACCCATCCCTCATAGATGCTCATATCTTCAAAACGCATTCGATAGGCTGGATCATAGTGCATCGGGGCGTGATCTGAAAATCCAAAAAACTCTGTACCGCACGCAATTGCGGATTCAACATACTCGTTTACACTTCCTGTAGCGTGATTACACAAAACAGTGTGATTATGAAGATCAACTTTCATCATCCATCCATTAAAACTAAAGATTTACATGCTATTATAGTGCAATTTAATCGTTGAGGTATTGCAATGACGCAAGAAGAATTAGATGCGCTGATGAGCGGTGACATAGATTTGGATGAAGCTTACGACGAGTCCGAAGTTGCAGAAGTCGAAGAGAAGAGTGTCGAAGAAGCGCCTGAAGCTTCAACCCCTTATAACGAAACCGATCCGGACAAATACCGTGTATCTGCGATGCACAGCTGGCCTCCGCCCCCTCCAACGGATGATAATAAAATGGTTCATCAACTCGATGATGTTACCAAGGAGAGTGAAGCAAAAGCCTCTGAGATTTTCGATCTAATCGAAGGAATCAGTGACGATTTAGGCAAAGGGGAAAAAGATATCAAAATACTCCGCAATCTCATTAGCAGCAATATCGAGCTTTTTACGACGTTAAGTACTAAATTTCCTCATGTCGAAGCGTTTAAAACACAGTTAGACAAAAATCAAGAGGGAGAGCAGAATCTTGAAGCCATCCTCGAAATCCTCCAAAACGGAGGAGATACCATTATGAACATTATGGACATTATGCAGTATCAAGATATTCACCGTCAAAAAATTGAACGTGTCATTAATGTTATGCGTGCCCTTTCAACCTATATGAATCATCTGTTCGCAGGTAAAATCGATGACAGTAAACGGGTTGGTTCTGCGGTTCATATTCATGGAGATACCACGACAGAAGATGTTGTAAGCAGCGATGATATCGAAGCATTACTTGCTTCATTTGGGCAAAAATAAATAAACAAAACGATACAATCCGCTTACTTATGTTGTAAAGAGAGTCGTATTGAAAAAAGTGGAGCTTCTTTCCCCTGCAGGGAATTTAGAAAAACTAAAAATTGCCATTGATTACGGTGCCGATGCCGTATATGGAGGAGTGAGCCATTTCTCACTTCGTATCCGTTCTGGCAAAGAGTTTGATTTGGAAAGCTTTAAAGAGGGGATCGATTATGCCCACGCGCGGGGACGAAAAGTCTACGTCACTATCAACGGCTTTCCTTTTAACTCTCAGCTGAAACTTCTCAAAGAACATATTGCCACTATGGCTTCTTTAGAACCCGATGCCTTTATCGTCGCAACTCCCGGAGTTCTTAAACTCGCTCATCAAATCGCACCCCATATTCCTCTCCATCTTTCAACGCAAGCGAACGTTATGAACGTTTTAGATGCGCAAGTCTACTACGATATGGGTGCACGCCGTATTATCGCGGCACGGGAAATCTCTCTCAAAGATTTGAAACAGATCAAAGATGAGCTCCCCGATTTAGAGATTGAAGTGTTTGTACATGGTTCCATGTGTTTTGCCTATAGCGGTCGCTGTTTAATCTCGACATTGCAAAGCGGTCGTGTCCCCAATCGAGGAAGCTGTGCGAATGACTGCCGATTTCCGTATGAGATGTATGCCGCAAATCCTGAAACGGGTACGCTGTTTAAACTCGTCGAAGATGAGGGGATCGGCACCTACATCATGAACTCAAAAGACCTTAATCTTGCAAGTCATATCCAAGAGA
>JBFYRD010000099.1:0-6628 GCA_041302405.1 Sulfuricurvum sp. | reverse complement strand
TTTGAAAAGCATTTTGTCGTCTATGGAAGCGACCCTATCGAAGCACGCTATATCCTCACCCACTCGATGATGAAACGGATTTTGGATTTTAAGCGACGGCTTTCACATCCTCTATTTGTTTCATTTGTTCATAACCATATCCACGTTGGTATTGGTACGGGGAAAGATTTGTTCGAACCAGCGGTTTTTACCTCATTACTCGATTATAAACAGGCGATGGAATACGTTAACACACTTCAAAATACGATTGGATTAGTCGAAGAATTGAAACTTAATGAGAAGTTGTGGAGTAAAGTGTAACTCTACTCAAAAAATGCCCCATCAAAATGAGTCAAAATTTTCTCATCTTTCGTAAGCAGTGGATAATCCCTCACCATTGCATTGGCAACAATAATACGGTCAAACGGATCACGTGTCCATTCTAACGAAAGGCTTTTTTTAATCACCTCAAACATCTCCACCTCATCCACTCGCAAATCGATCATCGCATTCAAATCACCCAGTATATTATATGGAGTATCGGTAAGGCGACCGATCTCCTGCAAATATTTCAACTCCATCATCACCATCGGAGAGATCAACAATGCGTGAGCATTTTCTATCGCATCCAATGCACGTTTAGAAAACTTCTCCAGCTCTTTTTGTCGAAGCCATACGACGATATGGGTGTCTAAATAAAGGGTTTCCATTCACCCTCCCAAGATGTATTTATGAGTTCATCATCACTGCACGAAGTGATTTTTTTGGGTTGTATCGCTTTAAGACGGCTTTTTTTATGTTCTGGAACAATCATTAAAATTTGCCCGTTCCGTTTCACTTCCAAAGGTTCTTTGGTTTCAATAACAGTATCGAGTATATTATAAAGATTTTCTCGTAGCTTTGAGGGTGTAATGGTCATAATGCACCTCCTAAATAAAAGTATTATATCACAAACGTACGCTTTAATATAATATCGTACGTAATTATCATCTGAAATTCAATTTTTTATTTCGTTAATAAACATTATGTTGCCTTTCATTATGATGTTCATCATAATAAATCAAAGGGGACTTAATGCAACTGAATACTTCTCCCCAATGTATTATAAAACGCTTCCAAATTTTCCCCCGTCCCCTCAATCTCGAAAATCGCCCCCTTCTCTCCGAACTCTTTTGAGAGTATCCGAATATTCTTTTGAGTGCTTTCATATTCAACCATCGAAACACTCGAGTAGTTGCATTCTATTTTTTCGATTATGAGTTTTTCATAGGGCAATAACTCCGCTTGTGCATACCCCGCATTCGCCGCTTCGGCATAAGCACGCACCAATCCTCCGGGTCCCAGCTTCGTCCCGCCGAAATAACGCACCGTGATGATCGCGGCATTGATCAGATCATGCCCTTGCAACACGCTCAAAGTCGGTTTCCCAGATGTCCCTTTGGGTTCACCGTCATCACCGCTGTATTCGACGATCTGATCGAACTCATTGAGATAGCGATAAGCACTTACCCAATGCACCGCTTTGGGATGGAGCGCACGAAGTAATGTCATTTGTTCGTTATACATTGCCATCGGTATTAAAAAGGCGATAAATTTTGACCCTTTAATCTCGATTGTATCTGAACATATCCGATTGACCGTTACCATAAAACCCCTTCTTAATTGTGCCATTATATAATATCGCCATGAAACTTACCCCTCAACAATCCTTATTGCACTGGTATGATACCTACGGTCGCCATGACCTTCCATGGCGCACCACTAACGATCCCTATCACATCTACCTCAGCGAAATTATGCTTCAGCAAACGCAAGTCAAAACAGTATTGGAGCGTTTCTATTTCCCCTTCTTAGAACGATTCCCGACCCTGCAAGATGTAGCCGATGCCGAGCTTGACGATGTTCTAAAAATGTGGGAAGGACTTGGATATTACACAAGGGCTAAAAATCTTCATAATGCCGCTAAAGCGTGCAGCGGAACACTTCCTACCAACGCTTATGAGTTGATGCAACTTAGTGGTATAGGACGCTCTACCGCCCACGCTATCGCCGCCTTTGCTTATGGTGAATCACTACCGATTCTCGATGCCAATGTAAAGCGTATCTTGCACCGCTATTATGCACTTAAAGCACGTGATGAAAAAAAGCTATGGGAATATGCCTATACCCTTTTTGAGCAGAATCATCCTTTTGAGTTCAATCAAGCAATGATGGATTTGGGTGCAACACTGTGCCTGAGCAAAAAACCGCAATGCAATCTCTGTCCTCTTAATAAAACATGTCAAGGTAAAACCGATCCCCTAACCTACCCCGAACCAAAGATCAAAAAGATCAAACCTATCCGCCATCGTTCTATCATTCTCTATACTCAAGACAACCGCTACGCTCTACAACAGCGAAAAGAAAAGTTTCTACATGGTTTATGGGGATTTATGCAAATCGAAGATCATCCAACAAAAAAATCGCATCATCTTGGTTCTATTACGCAACACTATTCACACTTTACCCTCTTAGCGGAAGTATATCTTTGTGAACAACCGTTTCATTCTGAAGAGTATGAGTGGTTTGATATTGAGGAAATCGGTAACTTAGCGCTCAGTCGAGCCGACCATAAAGCTATGGCATTATTAGGGTATAATTTCAAAAAATGGGGGGAGGCTTAAATGTTACGAAGAATTAAAAACTATTTTTTTAGTGCATTTAGAGAGATATTTGTTTATCATCACTCTTCATTAGAATTTCGTGCAAAAACCTATGCTGTTTTGATCTCAGGATCATCTGAGCCTCTTGAGCGTTACCAAAAAACTCTCGAAGAGATCGCTGCAGACATTTATAACGATCCCGACAGAGCGAATGCTTTAGTGATCACCGTTAAAGAGTATCTTAACAGAATTAATACCAAAAAGCATTTAGGAGAAGAAGCATTTCTCATCGAGGTTATCAAAGAGCTACGGCTTGTTCCGCGATACGCTCTTAAAATCGAACCGGATCATCTGAAACGATTACGAGAATGCACCCACGATAATGACTCCAAAATTTACCAAGAACGGCTGATTACATTCTTGCAACAAAAGCGTTTCGATTACGAAGAAGTTAAATATTAAACCGTTCAGGATCAAAAAAAGAGTCTTCGCTAATATGACCGAACGCCGAGTTAATTGAAACAAATAAGTCAGGATATTTTTGTTCCATCTCTCCCAACATCACTTTCATGCTTGCTCGTGCATGAGGCATTTTTACATCAAACCGCATCGATGGGCAAGCTTCATCTCCGATAGTTGGCATCTCATTCTCTAGTGCACACGCAGCAAGCTGACGCTCGCGCAGTTGAATCAATGGACGAATCACCATTAATCCATTCCCTGCTTTGTATTTAGGTGCTAACGCTCGTAAATGACCATTGTAGATTAAATTCATAAAAAAACTCTCTGCAGCATCATCAAGATGATGACCCAATGCCACTTTATTGCACCCAAATTTCTCTGCGGCAGAGTATAATGCACCTCTACGCATACGGGAAAAAAAACTGCAAAACGAAGAGTTTTGGCGAATCTTTTCCCCTGCAATCTCATAGGTATTGGTTTCATGTATTTCATGTGGAATTCCATGTTCGGCACAATGGGCAACTAACGCCGATAAATCTTCCCCCATCCCATACGTTACCGTCACAGCCAATATCTCAAATTTAAAGGGAGCTCGACGTTGCTGCTCCCGCATCGCATGTACCATAGTGAGAGAATCTTTCCCGCCACTCAATCCAACAAGGATACGATCCCCTTCTTCAATAAGCCCAAACATCCCGTTGGTGCGACCGATTTGACGCATAATCTTTTTGCTGAGTTTAATCGCCAATGCGTTTTACCATCTCTAAAATAAATTTGGCACTCACTTGCGCGGAGCTTTGCAAGAATGCATCAAAATCCATTCCGGCTTCACCATCAGCACTGTCACTGATTGCGCGAAGAACAAAAAACGGTACTCCAAAATTATGACAGACACAAGCGACGCTTGCACCTTCCATCTCTAGTGCATCTGCATTAAACGTTTTCTCGATCCACTCTTTGCGCTCACGTGAGGCAACAAATTGATCTCCCGTAGCAATAATCCCCTCATACAAATCAACACCCATGTCAATCGCAATTTCAGAGGCAAGAGAACGCAAATCAGCATCAGTTTCAATCATTACAGAACTCTCAGGGATAAAACCATCAGGATGACCGAAAGCGGTAATATCGACATCATGCTGACACAACGCATTCGCCATAATCAAATCACCTATTTTTAGCTCTTTGCTGATTCCCCCGGCAACACCGCTAAAAAGAAGCGCTGAAGCACCATAGCGTTCCAACATAACTGAAGCGGTGATTGCTGAGAAGACTTTCCCTATTTTTGAATACGCAATAACTAAGTCGTGCCCTGCATAATGTGCCGAATAAAAGAGATTTCCGGCATGCTCTTCACTCTTATATTCACCCAAAGCGCTCAAAATCGGATCAATTTCTTCACGCATCGCACCCATAATGGCTATTTTCATTTTTTTCCTTATTGCTGTTTAACTAAATATCGACCCAATTTTTTTAAACGTCCATCGAGTGAACATACTTTTTCTTCACATTCAAAAAGTCCGAGTAAATATTCTGTGTTTCCCATCGGAGTAATGACCCGACTTCCACCCCAAAACCCAAGACCGTCTTCAAACCCTACTCGATTAACAAAAACAACATAATTGTGACTCAATAATGCCGTTGCTTTTAAAAGGGCATCCCATTGAGATTCAATCTCCAATGAGTCCTCTTCGAATCCCCGCGCAGGTGAAGCGGAGAGAACATAGACAATTTCAGCATCACATGATGCAATCGCACTCATCGTTTCGGCACGCCATAAATCTTCACAAATAACCATAATTGCATTTCCATAAGGGGTTGCAAACGATTCTATCGATTCTCCCGCGGCAAAATAACGTCCCTCTTCAAACATACCGTACGTTGGAAGGTGATTTTTATGATGGATATGGCGTAATTCTCCTTGAGAAAAATACAAAGCACTGTTATACACTTTTCCCTCATCCCACAATGCAGCACCAATGGCAATATCGCACGCGATACTTGCCTCGGCAAGAGGAAATAGCTCCTCAATCTTCCAAGCATCTTCATAAAGTTTATCTTGTAGAAGATACCCACTGAGTGCGAGTTCAGGGAAAATGACAACATCAGCGTGAGTATTTGCCTCAACTAAAGCCAATACGTCACCCAAATTAGAGCGGTTAAGCTTTGGCGAGGATTGGATCAGAGCAACCTTCATGAGAGAGCTTCACATACCTTAGCGAGTGATTCCATGTCTGATATCCCTAAGGTTTCAACATCAGGGGCATTACGTTTGTTCAACCCTTTGAGAACCGCACCGTTTCCAAATTCAATCATCATATCGATCTCACTTCGGATCGCTTCAATCGATTGTTTATATTTGACCGGTTGAATCAACTGTACTTTTAACCATTTAATCGCTTCTTCTTTAGTAGCATAACGTTGCAATGATGCGTTCGATACGATAGGTGCATTAAAACTATCACTTACCATCGCTTCCATCGCTTCACCCAATGGCTCCATTGCTGTGCTCAGGAGTGGGCAGTGACTTGCGATCGACATATTTAAAAGCAATGCCCGCTTTGCACCTGCTTCTTTAAATACGCTCTCCATCTCTTGAAGATCCTCTTTAATCCCCGCAACCACTAACTGACCTGTTTGGTTATAGTTAGCCGGCCAGACACGTTTCCCTTCAATGTTCGCCTTAGTACAAAGATCTTCAACAACCGAATCATCCAGTCCTAAAATCGCCATCATCCCCGCATTAATACTCTCACACGCCTCACTCATAAGTTTACCTCGCTTATGAACGAGTTCAACTGCATCGACATAATCAATCGCACCCGATGCGCACAAAGCACTGAATTCACCTAACGAGTGACCCAAAAAGAACGCAGACATTGTCGGATGGGCCTCTTGAAAAAGCTTATACGCAATCATCGATATCAATAAAATTGCCGGTTGCGTATATTCGGTTTTATCAAGTTGATCATTTTCTTCAAACAAAAGTTTTGTAAAATCTACCCCGATACGTTCCCCTGCCTTCTCAAACATCTCACGTGCCAAAGGAGAATTTTCATAAAATGATTTCCCCATACCCATAGTTTGTGATCCTTGACCTGGGAAAATCATTGCAATTTTTTTGGACATTAAGACTCCTTTATTTCTAAATTGTATTCTGCATGATCTGCTATTTTTTTACGTAAAGTATTACGGTTTAAACCCAAGCGCTCTGAAAGTTGCAACTGAGATTTAAATCGTTTCATTCCGGCTCGAATAAGGGGCACTTCATACAGATGCAAAAAAGCTCTGTAATCATTATTACTGCCCATTTTATTTTCAAGATAATGCTCCATAATTTCCATCAAATCATGCTCATTGATACTGTCTAAGAGATAATGTAAATAAACCTGACGACGCAATGAAATAGCATTTTCGCTTAAATCTGGGACAAACCCATTCAAATCAAATGGCTCAGATTTTCCCAAAGTATGACTTGCTTCTTTGACAAAAGCATCAATAAGTACCTCAACATCTTCATGACGGTCGATCAATGAGGGTAATGC
>JBFYRD010000097.1:0-2808 GCA_041302405.1 Sulfuricurvum sp. | reverse complement strand
AGATGGGTTTTATGAAAATGGATTCCGGCGTCATTGAGCGCTTTGCGGGCATGGTAGACATTGGCACGGATATGACGCTGATATAAATCCCCTTTGTCGATAATCTTTTGAGGGAGTCCATGTGCTGAAAATATGAGCTCAAATTCACCCGGATCATCCTCTCCCAATGCCTCTATGATTCGTTCGCTTATGGAAGCAATATAATTGGGATCATTGTAATAGCGATCGATCGTTTTGATTTTATGAGGTATACCCAAACGTTTTGCCTCTTCATAAAGGGCATCAAAGGATGAAAGGGTGGTGGTTGAGGAGTAGTGAGGATACAAAGGAAGGGCATAAATTTCATCATAATGAGCCACTTTTTCCAAAACTTCTTGGGTAAAGGGTGGAGTATAGCGCATCACGTAATGGACGTCCGCATCGACCTCTTTTTGTAATGTCTCTACGACACGTTGCGTATGCCCGACAATCGGTGATTTCCCACCAAGCAACGCGTAATTTTTCGTTGCTTCACTAAGACGACGAGTAGTTATCAGCCACGCAATCAAAGATCGGATAGGTTTTGGAGCTCCGATAATACGACGGTCGTTAAACATATTGGTTAAAAATGTTTTGACCTCACCCAGATGATTCGGTCCCCCCATGTTAAGGAGCAAAATTGCTTTTTTCATAAAGGAGAATTCCAGATAAGATTCAATCCCATCCAACTCACAAACCCAGAGATGATAATCCAATTAAAGTGAAAGTTTATTTTTTCGTTTTGCATTGTTACTCCTCTTTTTTTAATGATCATATTTTTCCATGACCAAGAGGATTTTAGTACCATTTTTTTGGCACTTCGATGATTATGAGCTGACCTTACGCACTTTTACAAAAAGAGCGTATAGATATCACTAAAATTCTCAAAAACGTAGTTTTTGTAGCTTTAGGGGGTTGCAAGGGACATTTGTCCCTGCCACTAAAACGGATGTATTCGTTTTAGTGCGTAACATCAGGTATGAAGCGATTTTTTTAAAGGTTGACAAATATCAAAGTGAATGTGATGAGATAAAAAGTTTTAGCTCTTCAAGAGATAAAGGTTTGGCGAAATAGTATCCTTGTATTTCATCACATCCCTCTTGCTGTAAGAAGGTTAATTGTTCTTTTGTTTCGACTCCTTCAGCCGTAATAGAGAGGTTAAAGGTTTTTGCTAGGGCGATAATTGCGCGCGTTATGGCAACCCCTTCTGAAGAATGGGGGAGATCGTCAACAAAAGATTTGTCGATTTTGAGTCGATCAACAGGGAGCTTTTTTAGATAACTAAGGGATGAATAGCCTGTACCAAAATCATCGATGGCAATGTTAACATTCATATTTCTGAGTTTTGCCAAAGTCGAGAGTGCATCTGTAGCATTGGTAGCTAGATAGCTCTCCGTGATCTCTATTTCCAGCCATTGAGGATCCATCTTAGTCTCTTTGAAAACGTTAATGAGCATTTCAAAAAAATCTTCCTCCTCCAGTTGGATCGCTGAGACATTGACGGCGATATAAGGGAGGATGAATCCTTGTGAACGCAGCTGCATAAAATCATGACTCGATTGTTGTAAAACCCATCTCCCAATCGGAATGATCAGTCCGCTCTCTTCAGCTAAGCGGATAAAACGATCAGGAGTCATCCATCCTAGAATACTGCTGTTCCATCGTATCAATGTTTCCACGGCAACTATTTTTCCACTCTGAGCTGAAATTTTAGGTTGATAAAGTAAGCTAAACTCGTCTCCAACTTCTATTGCTTTTTTGAGAGCGAGCAGTATTTGACTACGATTTTCGATGATATGCCCAAGCTCTTTTGTGAAAAAGCTGTAACGATTTCTACCGGTGTCTTTGGAACGGTACATCGCTAAATCAGCATTTTTGATGAGATCCGATATCGATTCTCCATCTTCAGGAAAAACAGAAACACCGATACTCGAAGAGATTCTGATTTCATTCTCATCACACAGGAAGGGGAGGTGAAAAGAATTGATGATTTTACTCAGAATAGGTTCTAAATCGCTATGACGATTAAATCCTTCTATTAGAATATTAAATTCATCTCCACCGATTCTGGCCAGTGTATCGGATTCGCGAAGTGTTTTTCGAAGACGCAGGGCAACCTCTTGGAGGAGGATATCACCGATATTATGTCCGAGGGTATCATTGATTTGTTTAAATTGATCGAGATCTAAAAAAATGACTGCCAGGTGTTTTTTCGTTCGTAAAACATTGGAGATTCCGTGTTGTAAGAGAGCATTGAAGAGCCTACGGTTAGGAAGATTGGTAAGCGGATCGGTATTAGAAAGATTTTCGAGTTCTTTTTGCGATTTTAGCAAAGAGTCCTCACGCTCTTGGAGTGTGTATGCCAGTCGATTAACATTTTTGGATATGGTCTCAAGCTCATCACCTGTACGGATGACTTTGTATTCAGAATAATCTTGATTTTCGATATTTTCGATCTGTTTCATCAACGATTGGAGAGGCTGCGCAACGGTTTTTTTAAACAGTATTCGAAGCAATAGCAGAGTTAACAGTGTTAACGATAAAATCAATACGAAAAAGGTTATCCGGTTTTCTAAAAGAGTTGCTTCGAGTTCCGAAGCATCGAGTGATGCATAAAAAACAATATCTTCATTGCTCGTCTTTACGGTTGCAGAACTGATAAAACGATTCTTCTCTTCCGTGAGCTCGAATAGACCTTTCTTCAAAGGGTGCAGCGTTGTCATACTTTTGGGTTTTACTGTACTCCAAAGACTTATTCTCATATCATCTGAAAGTGCTTTAAAATAAGTT
>JBFYRD010000096.1:0-2932 GCA_041302405.1 Sulfuricurvum sp. | reverse complement strand
TCTGAGACAACTTTGAATTTCCCTAGCTGTTCAAATCCGATATGACGGAGAAAATCCCCCTCACTAATGACTCCTGAAAATACCCCAACTTCATCAACCACAACCAAATGACGATACCCTTTTTCCTCCATCAGTGCATATGCATCGTGTAAATAAAGGGTATTCTCAACACAAAAAGGGTCCGAGGTCATAACACGTGCTAAGGGGGTTTCAAGATTGATAACATCAGCAACAACACGTAGCGCATCATGTTCCGTAAAAATCCCGATAGGATGATTGGTCTCATCCACAATGATGATTGAACTAATCAACAGCTCTGCCATCATTTCCAATGCATTTGAGACGGTATCATTACCGCTTAATGCTCTAGGAGTTCCCGAAAGAACAGATTTTAGAGTGATGAGTTTCATTGGCGTGCCTCACATGCGATGGTACAATTTCGTCCACTCTCTTTTGCGGCATACATCGCACTATCAGCTCTCTCTATGGCGCTTTGAAGGGTATCCTCCCTCATCACTTCAGTAATTCCTATACTGCACGTCACGACACCTACTTCCCCAAACTCTTCATTTTCCAAAAGGGTTCGGATTTTCTCACCAACACCATACGCCTCCTCGCATCCGGCATTACGCAGCAGGAGCACAAACTCTTCCCCGCCCCACCGAGCGAACAAATCGGCTTCTCGTACAGAGGAGCTCACTAGGTCGGCAAACTGTTTTAAAACGGCATCCCCGATGTTATGTCCGTAGGTATCATTGACTTTTTTAAAATGATCCAAATCAAGCATCATCAAGGAGAGCTTGGTAGACTCCCGCTTAAAGATAGCCAGCTCTTTAGAAAAAAGCTCCCCAAACATGTGGCGATTGTGGATGTTTGTCAAAGGATCTTTCGTTGCTAACTGGGTTAAGTGTTTATTTTTTTGCTGAAGAATTTGAGTAATCTCTTCAAACTGTTTGAAATGATCCTGCATCAGTTGAGACCATTTAAGATAGGTTCGTGAAATCAAATCCTGTTGAGTGACAATTCCCATAACCATCCCCTCATCGTCAACGACAACGACCCGCTTGTAGGGACGACTGCGTAAATATTCCAACCCCTCACTAATCGAAGCTCTCTGGGTTAACGTCTCAACTGGAAAAGACATGACATCCGATACTTTTAGTGAATGATGTTTTTCGTCTCCAATACACTGCAAGACATCTTTAGAGGTCAAAATGCCGACAGCAATTCCCCCCTCTTGAATAATCACACAATCACTCAGAGAATCTTTCATGAATTCTAACGCTTCAGCCATTGATGCGCTGGGAGGGAAACTTTTGTAGCCGTATTTTTTCTCAAAAATTGTTGCAATCTGCAGGGAATCGAGAATTACTTGCGGATCAACGCTCGCTACGATATCACTGTTCGTCACCAGTCCATACAGGGAACCGTCACGATTACAGACACAAATATGTTCATCAAATTCACTGGTCAAATTGAGGGCATTGATAATATTGCTATCTTTTTCAATCAAAGGGAGAGGACGAAGCAGTATCTGGGATAGGGGTGTAGAAAAAAGAGTACCATCTAATTTCAGTCGAATAATATCTTTTGTAGTGATGATATAGTGAAGGCTTTTGTTGACTACGACAATGCTCCGATGATTATGGAGATGCATTTTATCCAAAGCGTCTTGTATACTCTGATGGATATCGACGGTTATAACATTGGTCGTCGCAATTAGCCCAAGTGTAGGAAAAAACATCAATTCACCTCCTTATTCTTCTCTTTATTATATCGCTTGATCTCTCAAAGTAAAGAATTTTTGTAAAAATCATTTAATGTTAAAATAATTAATAACGTAATATAATGCTCAAAATTACAAAGGATACCGCCTGTTCCCATGAGTTCCCGCCTGTTCTTTGCCTCTATTTTCGGTTGCATTGTCCCTTTTTTAAATACCTATTTATTCCTTTGATTGATCCCTAAAATGGAACTTTTAGCAATCCCTTCTCTCGTAGTCGTACTTTCCCTATGGGTGGTGCATTCTATATTTCTCAATCGCCGTTTACTCCAAAGCCAAAGCCGCTACCACCAATTTTTTAACGATTCTCCTGTTGCCCATATCGTTATCGATAAAAACCATAAAATTATCGAGTGGAACGAAACGGCAGAGATCATTTTTGGGTGGAGACATGACGAAGCGTTAGGGGAAGATATCATCCATTTTTTAGTCCCTGAATTTGATAAAGCACATGTCCACTCCATTCTGTTAAAAGCAACCAACGAGGGGTTGAGCTATTCGAAAAACTATAACATCACCCGCCACGAAAAAGAGATCTTTTGCGAATGGCGAAATCGTCGTCTAGAGGGGACAGATGGGGAAATTTTATGTATGGCACAAGACATCACCGTATCCCAAAAAACCCTTGATGATTTACACAAACGCTCTACCGCGCTAGAGGGTGCAGGTGATGCTATTTTTTACACCGATGAAAAAGGGTTTATTGAATTTGCAAACCGAAGTTTTTTCTTTTTAAATATCAGCAATCCTGATTCCGTATACGGAAATCATATTGGAACTTTCTTGTTCGAGGATCGCTTAGCCTTTAGTACCCTAAAATCACAATTTAATGCCAAAAAAACATGGAGAGGAAAGATAAAAAAATCTTTTGGCGGTAAAACAAAAGTTCTCAGCGTCACCATTACCGCTATCTATCACCGCAGCCGTTTAGTGAGTTATATCGCCAACCTGCATGATATCACGGCACTCAGCTCACATGTAGATGCCCTAACCTACCGTGCACAATATGATGCATTAACGGGTACTCTCAATCGTAATGCAATGAATGACCGACTTTCCCATGCAATTTTGCGTTCAGGGCGTAACGGACATAAAATTGCCCTTTATTTTATCGATCTTAATGATTTCAAACTTATCAATGACCAGTAC
>JBFYRD010000094.1:0-2845 GCA_041302405.1 Sulfuricurvum sp. | reverse complement strand
ACCCTCACCGCTCCTCATCGGGGAACGCTCCAACTCGACGGGATCGAAAGCGTTTCGCGAACTCATCATCGCCAGTGATTACGAGGGGACTCTCAGTGTAGGTCAAGCCCAAGTTCGCGACGGGGCGCATTGTCTCGATGTCAACGTCGAGTTTGCGGGGCGTGATGGTGCGGTAGATATGGCGCACGTTATGAGACTCTACAACCAAAAAATTCCTCTCCCCCTCATGCCTGATGCCACGCGGGTCAACACAATGGAAGAGGCACTTAAATGTATCGGCGGAAAACCGATCATCAACTCGGTCAACCTCGAAGACGGCGAAGAACGTCTGGATGCGATTTGTTCCCTCGCCAAAAAATTCGGAACCGCCCTTGTGTGTCTCGTGATCGATGAAAAAGGGATGGCGAAAACAACTGCCGATAAAATGAGAATCGCCGATCGTATCTATGATCTGTGTGTCAATCGTCACGGAATCGATCCTAGAAACTTGATGTTCGATATGCTCACCTTTACCGTGGGAAGCGGTGATGTGGAGTACCGTGATGCCGCAATCCAAACCCTTGAAGCAATCCGTCAGCTCCATGCCAAGTACCCGAACGTAGGCTCGACACTGGGACTCTCCAACATCTCGTTCGGTCTTAGTATGAATGCCCGTGTCTATCTCAACAGCGTCTTTTTACACCACTGTCTCGAAGCGGGGATGACCTCGGTCATCATTAACGTCAAGCACATTGTACCGCTTGCAAAAATGTCGCAGGAAGATCGAGAAATTTGTGAAGAGCTACTGTTCACTCCTGATGATCAGTCCCTCTTTAAATTTATCGGCCATTTCAGTGATAAAACCATCGATAATTCTAAAAACGATGAAGCATACGAAGCTCTAAGTGATGAGGAGAAAATTGCCCAACTCCTCCTCGATGGAGACAAAGAGCGGATGATCCCGTTGGTGGAGAAGGCACGCCATATCATCAACCCCGACCGCATCGTTAATGAGATCCTCATCGATGCGATGAAAGTGGTCGGTGAGCTTTTCGGATCGGGGAAAATGCAGTTACCGTTTGTATTGCAGAGTGCCGAGACGATGAAAACGACCGTCGATTATCTCAACCCTTACCTCTCGAAACAGGAAAAAGATACCGATACCACCCTCGTGATCGGCACCGTCAAAGGGGACGTTCATGACGTAGGGAAAAACCTCGTCGATATTATCCTCTCCAACAACGGATTCAAGGTAATCAATATCGGGATCAAAACCGAGCTCGAAGAGTATCTCGACGTTATGAAAACTCAGGAGATTCATGCCATCGGAATGTCGGGATTGCTCGTCAAATCAACCCAAGTGATGAAAGACAATCTTGAAATTATGGCAGCCAAGGGGATTACAACTCCCGTACTTCTCGGCGGTGCTGCACTCACCCGAAGTTTTGTCGATGATTTTTGCCGACCGATTTACGGTGGAGCGATCTTTTACTGCCGTGACGCGTTTGATGGGGTTATCGCAATGAGCCGCATCGAGAAATACAATGCCGATCCGAGTATCGGGCTTGATACCCGCCTCGGCGGTGATATGGTTGAGCGTGCCGTGAAAGAGGTGATCGACGTTATCATCCCACCGTATCATGAACTCAAAATGCCAAGTAGCGTCAAAATCCCAACTCCTCCGTTTTGGGGACGACGGGTTCTGCGTAAAGAACAGCTCGATTTTGATATGGTGTGTGAATGGATTAATAAACGGAGTCTCTTTAAACTCCACTGGGGATACAAACGTGCCGGAATGGCGGTAGAAGAGTACAAAAAGCTCTTAGAGGGCAAAGTCTATCCGGCATTCGAGCGGATCAAACGAGAAATCGTAAAACGGGAATTATTTGATCCAACCGTGATTTACGGGTATTACCCCGTCCGAAGCAGTGATCAAGAGATCCTTATTTTCGATGAGAGCTGCGGATGGAATATCGATGAAAATGCTAACCGCCAAAGCTTAGATAACGTGATCGGAAATGCCAAATATGTGTTCGAGTTTCCGCGTCAACGAAGAGCACCCCACCGTGCATTAAGTGATTTTTTCACCCATAAACGCGATGACGTTTTGCCACTAACGTGTGTTAGTGTCGGGGATAAATTCAGCGAGTACGAAAAAGAGCTTTACGCCGCAAACGAATATCTGGAATACAATTTGGTACATGGATTTGGAGTTGAGCTTGCCGAAGCATTAGCAGAAGTAGCGCACAAACAGATCCGTTTGGATTTGAATATCGCACATGATGATGAAGGGTTCAGCTTGCGTGATGTCCGTCTTAACCGATATGCAGGGGCGCGGTACAGTTTTGGATACCCTGCGTGTCCTGATTTGGAACAAAGCCGTATTATTTTTGATTTGTTACGTCCTGAAGAGTTCGGCATTACCCTCTCTGAGACATTCCAGATTCACCCTGAGCAAAGCACGACGGCACTGGTTGTCCATCACAAAGAAGCAACCTACTACAACATTTAAGAAATACAAAACACAATTTCAAGGGGGCTCTAAGTCCCCTTGAAATCTCCATTTTCATTTATGCTATAATTTTTGAAATGATTAATCAACAACATCTTTTAGAACAAACAAAACGTTTGTCCCTTCTTTTTGCAGAAGACAGTGACCCTTTACGTATTCATATGGTTGCCGTATTTGAAGAATATTTTTATCGCGTAGACAGTGCTATAGATGGTCGTGATGCGCTTGAGAAGTATAATGAATATTTCCATACCAAACAAAAGCATTACGATCTCGTCATCTCAGACATTCAAATGCCAAGAATGGATGGGGTAGAACTCACCGCCGAATTACGATCAATCAGAGAAGATCAGC
>JBFYRD010000092.1:0-3093 GCA_041302405.1 Sulfuricurvum sp. | reverse complement strand
TTTGATTGTAAATATAATCAGTGATTTTTGTTAATCTATTGGTAGCTTTTTTAGAAAATACAATGCTTTTAATGATTTGCATACTTTGCCGTAGCCATCTCAAATGCTTCGTCAAATCCTATAAATTCATCACGATCCAACTCTTCGATCGAGGTTTTAACTTCATGTTTAATTTTTTGAAATTGCAAAAATTCAACAAACTGGCGCATGAGGCTATTTTCATCCCCTCGATATTCGTCTTGGATAAAGCTTTCAAGTTCGGGATTATTCAACTGTATTGACAACATTATAATACCTCCATTATTTCGTTTATTGTACCATTTTTATATGAGAGAATTTAATGAAATGCGATCGGCCCTACAGAGCGTGCATGGATAAACTGCTGAACTACTGCATTAGTTGAATTTCTAAAACTCTCTTTATCCCCTGCTTCGACAATTACACCGTCAAACAACATTGCGTAATTATCTCCCGCTTTAAAACTCTCGGCGATGTCGTGGCTGATGAGTACCGATGTCATCCCTATCTCATCACGCAAGCGACAGATCATCTGAGTGATAAAATCGCTTGTAACAGGATCTAAGCCCGAGGTAGGCTCGTCATAGAGGATCACTTCGGGTTCAAGCGCGAGAGTACGTGCCAAACCGACCCGTTTTCGCATACCACCGCTGAGTTCTTCGGGGTAGAGGGATTTGACGATTGCAGGGTCAAGCCCCACCATGGTAAGTTTTTCATCGATTTTATAATCGAGTTCTTTGATACTCAGTTTTTGGTGTTCAATCATCGGAAATGCAACGTTGTCACGGATGTTCATACTGTCAAAGAGTGCACCGCTTTGGAATAAAAAGCCGATTTTTTTACGGAATTCACGTAATATCGATTCATCGGCATTATCGATCCGGGTTCCATTATAAGTAATGGTTCCGCTATCGGGCTTGAGCAATCCTACCATGTGTTTAATAATCGTCGATTTACCGCCACCCGATACACCGAAAATAACGGTTGTTTTCCCCCGCTCGATCTCTAAAGTAACACCTTTTAGGATTTCACGTTTACCGAAACGTTTGGTAATATTTTCAAATTTGATCATCGTTTCACCGCCAAAAGATAGGCTCTGCGAGAAAAGAGGATCAATAACATCACTAACAGTATTTTAAAATCGATCTCACTCGCTTTGTGCAACGCTTCAAACGATGCATCGATAGCCGCTTCACCGCGAGATTGGTACTCTAAGATTTTCGGGGTATAAACCGCACTAAAAAGGAGCAGTGTCGATAAAGAACCCAATGCACTCAAAATAGCCACTTTATCGATTTGCATTACTTTGTAACGAGAGACTTCATATACCGCAATAACGACTGCCATAAAATAGCCCCAATAGCTAAAACGATGGAATATCTCTCCCATGATTTTCCCCTCTTCATAACGGGACAAAAGAGGTAGTGTGAGATAGATTTCAGAATGAAAAACAACGGCGGCAACAAATACACCGAGTACCAAAACCGCACCTGCGGTCATCGCGATTAATAACAAATACGTAACGTCAATAATAATCTTCTTATTATTCATTTTGTTCCTTTAATACGCTCAGGGAATAAAATCCCCTAAGCTACGCTAACGCTAGGTTCTCTTCGGCAGAGTGCCCACGCGCACTTTTGCGCTCTTTGATCCTTTAAATTTTTAAAATAAATCCTCGATCAAACGAGGCGTAATCAGTATAAAAATCCAAAGATTGTAGCGCAAAATTTTTAAGATACTCTTGCACTTTTGGTTTCTGATCAAATCCCATCTCACAGGCAAATAGCGGGATTTGACGAGCATACACTTCATCCAACAATCTCTGAATAATCTCATCCCCTATCTCACCCCCGAACAAGGCGTTTTGAGGCTCATACGAAAGATTCGATTCTAACGGTGCATCCTGCGCAATATAAGGGGGATTAGAAACAAGAAAATCAATTTTTTCATCAATGGATGAAAGCAAATCACCTTCTCGTAATTCAATTCGATCGCTTAAGCCAAATGTTTCAATATTACGTCGTGCAACTGCCAACGCACGGGGTGAGATATCGACAGCGATAAAACGGGCTTTGGGCAAATGGAGAGCAAGCATAATCGAAATAATGCCGCTTCCCACCCCTACTTCAACGATTCTTATCTCTTCATCCGTTGATACACGCGCCAATACCTTATCGATCAGGTGTTCCGTCTCAGGTCGAGGGATCAGAGCACCCTCATCGATATAAAACACACGACTGTAAAAGCTGACACAGTTGGTAAGGTATTCGAGGGGAACATTACGTGAACGCTTCTCTATCCATTCCAATAGTCTCGGATCATTTCCATCGATAAGATCATCTTGGTGGGTGATAAAGTAGAGCTGATCTTTCTCCAAATAGGCTATGAGGAGAAGTTCGGCTTCACGGCGGGGAGATTCAATCACACCGCGCAAACGTTCGGCAATCTCGTCGTGGAGTTCTTTTAGTCTTTTGGGCATGGATCGGCGTATCCCTCATTAGCATTCACATGGATATCATATCCGAGTGCACGAAGCCGATCGACCACCGGCGGGTGTGTCGTATGGAAAAAGCGGTAAAGAGGATGAGAAAGGGGAAAACTTTTGTTTTCCGCCACCAGTTTTTTGAGTGCATTGACCAAATGTTCTGCCCCACCGAGCTCGGCTCCGGTGCGGTCGGCTTCATATTCGTTATGACGACTCATCAACCCCATTAACGGCATCATCACAAAACTGACCACCGGAAGAAGGAGGAGAAAAAGCATCATTATGATGTGCGGACTTTGAGAAACACCCAGTTCCATATAAAGGGTTTCGGGAAGATTACCGAAAAGGGCAAACATCCCAAACAACATTGCCCCCACCATCGCGATATTTTTGTACAAATCGCCGTGAGCGAAATGCCCCAGTTCGTGCCCTAAGACGGCAACCAACTCTGCGGGGGTCAGCTTTTGGATCAAGGTGTCAAATAATACAACCCGTTTTGATTTACCCACCCCTCCAAAATAGGCATTCAGCCGTGCATCGCGTTTACTCGCATCGCTGATAAAAACGCCACTGCTTACAAAACCTGTTTT
>JBFYRD010000089.1:0-3298 GCA_041302405.1 Sulfuricurvum sp. | reverse complement strand
TTTATGGTACCGTCGTTCCGATGCGAGCGGGTGAAACTCTGAAATGGTCAATAGAGCGTGTCGACTAAGATATTATTGCTAGAAGATGATTTACTCTTTGGGGAGTCGATTGCAGATGTATTGGAAGAAGAGGGATTTGAGGTGTCTCTTTGCCGTAACGGTCAAGAAGCTCTCGATGAGACCTATAAAAATCAGTTTGACCTCTATCTTCTTGATATTAATGTTCCCCTTATTGATGGGTTATCACTTCTAAAAGAGCTTCGCCGAGCGAACGATACTACTCCGACCATTTATCTCACCTCTTATAAAGAGATTGAAACCCTTGCTCAGGCTTTTGAGATCGGCGCGGATGATTATCTCAAGAAGCCGTTCAATACCAATGAGCTACTGGTACGAATTCATGCACTTTTACGTCGAACAAAAGGGAAAACCCGTAATTGCTTCGGGGATCTCTGTCTCGATGAACTTCATAAATGTGTTTTGAGAGGGGGAAAAGAGATCCCTTTTTCGCTCAAAGAGTATCAACTCATGGCACTCTTTATCCGCAACGCGGGAGAAATCGTCACCAAAGAGATGATTATGGATACTCTCTGGAACCCTTCAGAGATGATTAGTGATGGAGCTATCCGTGTCTATATCAATCGTCTCAAACAAGAGATAGGTTCCGAATCAATCGTCAATATACGAGGTGTAGGATATCGTCTTGTTTCGTAGTTTCACGATTGCATTAGCCTCTCTTTATGTAACCACGACAGGTGTTTTGATTGCCGGAATTTATTATGTCCATCAGGTTTTAGGGGTAGAGCAGTGGGGGATCATCGCTTTTGTTTCTTTGTTAATTACCCTCATTGTAGGTGGAGTTTTGGCTAAAATCGCTATTACCCCCTTGCGCGAGCATTTTATCCATTTGGAACGCTTTTCTAAAGAGACACTTCATGAGCTTAATCTCCCTATCAATACCATCACGGCAAATGTGGGCATGTTACGCAAAACGCATGATGATGAAAAGTCTCTAAAGCGTTTGGAGAGGATTGAAGCAGCGGCAGAAATGCTCAAAGAGCGTTACAATGAACTCGATTATCTGATCAAGAAACAGACTGAGCGCGAAAAAATTGAGTTGTTTGATTTGCGAGAACTCATTGAAGAGCGGTTGGGTTTTTTGCGTTCTCTTTATCCAGCCGCTGTATGGGAACTGAAAATTGAGTCTTTTAGTGTGAAAGGTGATCGGATCGGTTTGGGTAAAGTGATTGATAATTTAGTCGAAAACGGGGTGAAATATTCACCTCAAACGGCACATATCACGATAAAATTACACGATAAAATTTTGAGTATTTGTGATCATGGTTCGGGGATGAATGAGATCACCCTTATGCGGATTTATGATCGCTATTTCCAAAATGATACTACAATGCCGGGGTATGGAATCGGTTTAAGTTTGGTGAAACGCTATTGTGATCGCCATCATATACAGTTAAATGTCGCTTCTCGTGTTGGAGAGGGGACATGTGTTAAATTAGAATTTAAATAAAGGGAATAACGGATGGAAAATAGTAATTGGTTGGAGTTTGCCCACTCGGCAGTAGATTATGGGATCATCGGTATTTTGGTCATTATGAGTATCGTTTCTTTATGGCTTTTTATCGAGAGAATGATGGCGTATGGCTCAGTACGTATCAGTGATTATGAGACAAAAGAGGAACTAGAACTCGATTTGGGTAATAATGTCTCAACTATTGCTACTATCGGATCAAATGCGCCGTATGTAGGATTACTTGGAACCGTATTAGGGATTATGATTACCTTTTACAGTCTTGGAGATGTCGGAGCGGTTGATCCGAAGAAAATCATGACAGGTCTCGCATTGGCACTCAAAGCAACCGCAATGGGGCTAGTAGTAGCGATTCCGGCTATCGTGTTTTACAATATTTTACTCCGTAAAATGGAACGTCTTATCACTTTATGGGAAATAGCCGCCCATAAAAAACAAGGGTAATTCATGAAAATGAAACGGATCGATACAATCAATGTTATTCCTTTCATTGATATCATGTTGGTGCTTTTGGTGATGGTACTCACGACAGCCACTTTTATCAAAACAGGTTTAATTCCTGTGGATCTTCCTGAAGCCAAAGGCTCTGCCGCAGAGCATAAACCATCAGAACTTAAACTCACAATCCAAAAAGATGGAACATTGATGTTAGGTGAAGAAAAAGCACCGATTTCATTGGCTGATTTTGAACAGCGTGTCGTCGCTGGGGGAAAAGAGATGACGGTTGTCCTTTACAGTGATAAAGAGGCGGCCTTTCAAAATTTCGTTGGAGTTATGGATGTCTTGAAACGACTAGGACATGAACAGCTTTATATTGTGACCGATAAGCAAAAATAGTAATGCACCAAATCAGCAACTATGTTTACGCACGCGATGAACTCTTAGAATGGGATATCCCGACTGCACGTTTGCCTAATCCCTACCATGACTTTCCCTATATGGTTTTGGAGGGGGTTCTAAGTCCCGCCGAGTGTCGTGCCATTACGGCTGCCGCGTTAGCGGATAACGACTCTGTTGCGGCAGAACTTCGCGGACGTTCACTCGATACCGCAATCCGTAAAACCGATATTCATATACTAAGTGCCGAACATAGAGCGATTTATGATCGCCGTTTTGAAGCGGTGCGCTCAGAGATAGAAGAGTTTTTTGCCCTTTCACTCGCTAAAGCAACCGATGTACAGGTGTTAGGGTATGAGAGCGGCTCATTTTATGTCAAACACAGTGATGATTCAAGCGAACTAAGAGATGCTCAGGGTAATGTTATCGGCTATAAAACGGTTGCCCCTGAACGGAAACTCACTACCGTACTTTTTACCACCTCTTATACCCCTCATCCTACTGATACGGATCATTTCAGCGGGGGAGAACTTCTCTTTAATTATCTGTATGATCAGCATGGCAATACGATAACCCTCCGTCCCGAAGCAGGTGATATGGTAGTGTTTTTAAGCAACCCCTATTTCTCGCATGAAGTACTTCCCGTAAAAGAAGGGTTTCGCCTTTCACTGGTTCAATGGCATAACGCCCACATGTAAGATATAATTGCGCATTACTTTCTAAGGATGTTTATGCGCTACTTTTACAGCTCGTTTGCAATTATGGCTATTGGTCTGATTGCCGCTTTTTATCTTGGCGGTGTTGCCGCTCTTTACATCACTATCTTATTGATTATTCTCGAAATTTCCCTTTCGTTCGATAACGCTGTTGTGAATGCCAAAGTCTTAGAGACGATGGATCCTATTTGGCAAA
>JBFYRD010000087.1:0-3427 GCA_041302405.1 Sulfuricurvum sp. | reverse complement strand
TGCCGACTTGATTAAGGATATCGCCGACCAGACCAATCTGCTTGCCCTCAATGCAGCGATTGAGGCGGCAAGGGCAGGTGAACATGGACGCGGATTTGCGGTGGTCGCTGATGAAGTGCGTAAACTCGCTGAGCGTACCCAAAAAGCTACCTTGGAAATTTCGATAACTTTGCAAACACTTCAACAAGAAGCGATTGACATACATTCAAGCTCTCATCAAATGACCCATATTGCATCCAATACGCAATCAAAAATCAATGATTTTGAAGGGACCCTTGAAGAGTTCTCTCAAACGGCGTCCAATGCTTCATCAATGTCAAAATACATTACCAGTTCACTTTTTGTGACACAAGTGAAAGCCGATCATATTATTTTCAAACATACTGCTTATTCGGCAATTATCAACGAAGATGTCGAAAAGGCGTTAAAATTTACTGATCATCACGGTTGCCAACTGGGCAAATGGTATGATGAGGGGGACGGAAAAGAGCTCTTTGCCAATACGTCGGCATTCAAAAAGATGGAAGCACCTCATAGCGCGGTGCATCATGCAATACTGAACAGTGTCGGATATGTTAAATGCGGTGAAGCCCATGCTCTCAAAAATAAAGAGAGTATTATAAAAAATATGGGTGATATGGAAGAAGCAAGTAATAAACTGTTTGAATATTTGGATGAAATGGTAAGTGAATCGAACCCAAATGTAAAAATCTGATGAGAGATAGTGTGAGATAATGATGCATATTTTTCATTTCACAAGAGAAATGAGGTTGAATCAAACACATATCAAACACTATAAGTATATACTTACCTCTTTTTTTAAAAATAAAATGTAGGTAAAATTATTGAATTACAAAAAATGGAATTATTTTTTAGTGGCACTTTTTCTGGGAATAAGTGCCGTGATTATCATTGGCGGAACACGTTATTTAAACGAAGAAACCAATTATCGCCAAGAAACAAATTTAAATCTGTTGGCAATCTCTTCTGCAAAAAAAATTGATACGCTTATTGAAGAGAAAGAAAATGCTACTTTAGCTCTCGCTCTTACTGTTTCACACAGTGGTATTTTACAGCAAGCTGTTTTAAACCATAACGGATCTCAATCCGTATTAAAAAACATATCCAAAGAGTTATCGAACAATACCGAGTTTAAAAATGTCTGGATCCAACTAATCGATAAAAACGGCATAAATGTCTCTCGAAGTTGGACCGATAAGAAAGGGGACAATCTCGCAGCTATCCGTCCGGATGTTGCTTTAATGTCTAAAAACCCAAAAGTCCAGTCGAGTATCAGTGTCGGAAACTTTGATATAACGTTTAAAGGGATGGTTCCCATACTCGATGATAAAAAAGGGTATATAGGTTTTGTAGAGGTAATTACCCACTTTAACTCAATGGCCGAAAAACTGAAAGCCGATGGTTTCAGACCTCTTATTTTAGTTGACAAAAAATTCAAAAAACAGCTGAAAAATTCCTATACAAAACTTTTTTCGGGTGATTATTATGTGGCTAATCTCAATGCCGATCATGAGTTAATCAATTACGTTGCAAACGTCGGGATCGACCAGTTTATCGATCCAAATCGCAGTTTTGTGATTGATTCTAAAAATAACGACATAGTCATTCGACATACCGTATATGACGTCGATGATGAGCCCATTGCAAATATATTGTTGTTCAAATCTCTCTCTTCATACGGATCACTAGGATACTATGGACTGAAAACGACGGTATACCTTTATATGGCACTTGCGATTCTTGTAACAGCCTTTTTATTGTTTTTGATATCAAGAAACGAAGATAAAACTGACGAACTCCACGTGAGCAATTACAAATACATTGTATTGTCCGGGCTCTTTTTTATCATTGCCTCTAGTCTTTATTTTTGGATTATCCAAAACAAATATCAAGAGTCAAAAAATGAGTTTATTCAATCAAAAACTATAAATATTGAACATGATTATTTTATTCTTTATAACTCTTTTGCTGTTCTTTCAAATTCGATTTATACGACGATTATCAATACTCCTGCAGTGATTGCTCTGATCTCATCGGCATATGGCGATGAGTTTCATAAAAATAAAGCCCGTAAAGATTTATGGGAACTTTTGCATGATGATTATAATCAAATCAAAGCGTATCAGCTCCGTCAGCTCCATTTTCAGCTCCGAAATAACGAGAGTTTTTTACGCTTTCATCGTCCAGAGAAATACGGCGATGATCTCACCGGTATTCGTAATACGATAGAGTGGGTTAATACTCATCATAAAGCGGTAGACGGTTTTGAAGAAGGGCGAATATACAACGGTTTTCGGCATGTGTTTCCGATTACAAAAGATGATGCCTCAAAAGAGCATTTAGGAAGTGTCGAAATTTCGTTCAGCTCCTTGGCGTTTATCAATGAATTTGTAAAATATCATCACGTAGATGCCACTTTTTTGATTACAATCGAAACGGTAAAAGAGAGAGTTTTTAATTTTGAAAAAAGTAATTATATCCCCAGTATTTTTGACCATTTTTATCACGAAAAAGAGATTAATAACCATTTGAGTCAGAGTGGACATTTAACCAATCTCAACCGTATAGAGCCATCGCTGATACCCTCTTTGGAGCGACAGATATATAAAGGAAAAGTTTTTACTATCCCCTCAAGCGATCAAGAGAGTATCTTTAGTTTCATTCCCCTCAAAAATCCGATTACCCAAAAAGTAGTTGCAACATTGGTGTTGGAAGAACCTACAAAAGTTCTCAAAGATCAAATGTGGAATAAGGTTTTTTACCTATTGATCGGTTGGTCTTCGATTTTGCTTATGACCTTGTTGTTATTGCGTGAAACATCCACACGTCTTAAAACACAAGCGTATTCGGCACGAGTCCAAAATATTCTTAATGCGCAAAAATTGATTCTTGTAATTACGAATGGAAAAAGTATAAACAATGTGAATCGATCGTTTCTCAATTTTTTTGGCTTTAAAAAACTTGAAGATTTTCTACAAACCGCTACGTGCATATGTGATCATTTTATTGAGCTCAAGGGGTACTTTCACCTTGGAAAAGTTAAAAAAGATCAGTTGTGGACAGATGCTCTTTTAGAACTGAATCAACAAGAGCGTATTGTTTTGATGAAAGATTCTTTGGGTGATGAACACAGTTTTCAAATCGATTTAAACCGATTTAACGATCAAGAATTCGTTGTCAGCTTCTCCGATATATCGGCAACCATCAAAGAAAAAAATAGTTTGTTTGAAAGAGCGATTCATGATAAGCTTACCGGTTTGTATAATCGTGAATTTTTTGAAAACCATAGAAAAGCATTTATCAGTCACGGAAAAAGAATCAATAAAGAGGTAGGGGTCATACTTTTCGATATCGACTATTTTAAAAGGATCAACGATACCTACGGGCACAATCGCGGTGATGCAGT
>JBFYRD010000086.1:0-23883 GCA_041302405.1 Sulfuricurvum sp. | reverse complement strand
AGAAATTGATACGGGAACTTTAGAAATTTTCACCCCAAATTTACGGTGTAAATATTGCCCAAAGGTAAAAATCTGTTCTCTCATTAAACACTCTCTGTTTCGCACTTCTCAAAAAACTTTGTTTTTTGTAGCATTAGGGGGATGCAAGGGACATTTGTCCCTGCCATTAAAACGGACGAGTTCGTTTTAATGTTTAACATTAAATGATGTATTTGCCGGTAAAGCAGGCAGTACAATAGTTCTCTTCTTTTCCGTTGACACTCTCAAGCAATGCCTCATTGCTCAAATATCCCAAAGAGTCAGCTTCGATAAAGGCACAAATCTCTGCATTGGTCATATTGGCCGCGATGAGTTTCTCTTTATCAGGAGTATCAACCCCATAATAACATGGATCGGTTGTCGGAGGGCTCGAGATACGCATATGCACTTCTGCTGCTCCGGCAGCTTTGAGCATACGGACGATTTGACGGCTGGTTGTTCCACGGACAATCGAATCATCAATCACGATGAGACGTTTACCGCGGATGAGATCATTGATCGGAGAGAGTTTCATTTTCACTTTTAAATCACGCATCTCTTGGGTTGGTTCGATAAAAGTACGCCCGATGTAGTGATTACGCATAATTGCCATCTCGAAGGGGATACCGCTGGCTTGTGAGTAACCGATAGCTGCAGGAACACCGCCATCAGGGACTGGAACCACCATGTCAGCTTCGATTGGTTGTTCACCGGCTAATGCTTTTCCCATCGCCTTACGCATTTCGTAAACGTTTTGAGTATAAACATTGGAGTCCGGACGAGCAAAATAGACGTATTCAAATATACAATGTTTCGGCGTTGGTTCGAATACTTTGATTGACTTCGGTGCTTTTCCTTTTTCAAAAATCAGCAACTCTCCTGGCTCAACATCACGGATATACTCAGCGCCGATGAGATCAAACGCACAGGTTTCTGAAGCGACCACGTATCCGTCACCTACGCGACCAAGACTGAGCGGGCGAAAACCGTGAGGATCGCGCATCGCAAACATTTTAGAACGGCTGAGGAATACGAGTGAATAGGCACCCTCTATTTTTTTCACTGCATCAATGATACGATCGGTCAAATGGTGCTGATCACTTTTTGCGATCAAATGTATCAGATTTTCCGTATCCATAAACGTTTGAAAAATCGCCCCTTTTTTTATCAAGGCATCACGAACTTCTTTAGCATTTGTCAAATTTCCGTTATGAACGATTGACATTTCACCAAGATCATAACGTGCGAATACCGGCTGAGCATCAAGAATAGAGTCATCTCCAGCGGTAGAGTAGCGAGTATGACCGATTGCCATATTCCCTTTGAGGGTGTTGAGTTTTTGGGTATCAAATACTTGGGTTACCAATCCACGATCTTTAATTGTGTAAAGTTTCTCTCCATCACTGGTACTGATTCCTGCCGCCTCTTGACCACGATGTTGAAGAGCATGAAGGGAAAAGTAAGCGAGTTTTGACGCTTCGTGATGGTCGAAAATACCAACTACCGCACATTTTTCATTTAAGCTACGCACATCTTTCTCCTTATGCCAGTTCTAAACAGTCTTGAATACTGTAAAGACCATTTGGTTTTCCGGCCAACCATTTCGCAGCGCGAATGGCCCCTTTAGAGAAAGTATTTCGGCTGGTAGCCGTGTGGTGAAGTTCCACAAATTCTCCATCATTGTAAAATCCGACCGTATGGCGTCCAACGATATCTCCGCCGCGCAATGCCATAACTGCAATCTCATCTTTAGTTCTCTCACCGATATTTCCGTTACGTCCACTGACGCGCACCGCATCAAGATCAAGATTTCTCCCCGCAGCTGCTGAGTGAGCAAGGGTGAGTGCCGTACCACTAGGAGCATCTTTCTTATGACGGTGGTGCTGTTCGACAATTTCAATATCAAACCCGTCAAGTGTTTTGGCGGCCATATGAACAAGTTGATTAAGAAGAGCAACTCCGAGTGACATATTCGTTGCGTAAAGAATCGGCATCGATTCACTTGCTGTTTTAAGGAGATTCATCTGATGGGTATCAAGACCCGTTGTTCCGATAACCAAAGGCTTAGGATGTTCAATCGCTTTTTCGAGCAAGACCTGCGTTGCTTCAGGTAATGAAAAATCGATAATAACATCGGACCCTTTGAGTAACGTTGTCATATCGTTCGTTACCAAGACCGAAGGATCGATTGAGAAATTAAGCTCATTACGGACATAGACTGCACCCAATGAAATCTCACTTTCGTGACGCAAATCTTCAATCAATAACTTCCCGACACGCCCGCCAGCGCCAAATACACCTGCTCTAATCATATGTAGCATCCCTATTCAAACATTAAGTAGAGATATTTTACCCTCTTCGTCTTTAAAAAGGGCGTAAACGCCCTCATTAAAAACGGTTAATGGTGTCCGTCTACGTACCCGATCGCTTGCAACGCCGCGACAGCGCCATCACCTGCAGCGCATACCACTTGTTTTGGCGCTTCGGCACGCATATCACCCGCAGCGTATAATCCCGGAATCGAGGTCTTCATACTCAAATCAACTTTTACTTCGCCCCATGGGGTCATCTCACATAAAAAGGTTCCGTCTTCTTGGATCAATACTTGATTATTGACATTGTTCCCAACAAATACAAACACACCTGGAACATCGAGTTGGCGAATCGAGCCATCTTCAAGCTTGACACGGATTCCATCAACCCCCATCGCACCCCCAAATACCTCTTCAGGTATAGCGCTTAATACCAATTCAATATTAGAAGTCTCTTTGACTCTCGTAATGGTATTCGGGGCTGATCGGAAACTGTCACGACGATGGATCAAATATACTTTAGAACAAATTTTTGCCAAATAAAGGGCTTCTTCCAAAGCAGTATCTCCACCGCCGATTACTGCTACTTCTTTGTTTTTATAAAAAAATCCATCACAGGTTGCACACGTGCTAACACCACGCCCAAAAAAGGTGTCTTCGCCTGCAAAACCGGCACGTTTTGGCGTTGATCCGGTACACACAATAACACTTTTAGCCTCATTAGAAGTGCCGTCTGATTTTTGAATCATGAAAATTCCGTCTTCACGACGAGAGACACGCGTTACTTCGCTCATTTCATGTTTGAGCCCAAAACGTTGGCATTGTTCCGTCCAAGGATTTATAAAATCCATTCCGCTTAAATTATGTGCTGTAGCCCCTGGATAGTTTTCGATCTCAGAACTCATTGTAATTTGACCGCCGGGCATCCCTTTTTCAAACATAGTAACATTGTCTAAACCACCGCGTGTCGTATATAAACCTGCAGTAAGACCAGCAGGGCCTCCTCCAATAATTGCACAATCCAACATCAAAACCTCCGCTTTTAATTTGACGTATCATACACATTTGTGGTTAAAGCTCACCAAATAGAGTATTTATCTCCAAATCTCTTTAGAAAACTTTTATGGAAATTATCAGCCTCTGCTGCTTATTTTACGACGAGACTTATAATACCCTCAAAGAGATAGGTATCAATTATGGACAAGGATACTATTTAGATGGACTTTTAGCCTATTTAACATAATCATCGTTCTTTAAAAGTATAATGCTAAACCTAAATTTCATAAAAGGTTTACAATGGAGATATCACTCTATATTTGGATGATTATATTTGTTCTCCTCACATTTTTAGTTACCTATTTTTATATGAAAAGAGAACTTAACCGTGAAATATTTAAGAAAGAAAAAGTGATTTTAGAACTCCATGAATTACAACAACAACAAAATTTTTTCATCCAAAAAATGATTCATGAGATGAATACCCCTCTTAACTCCATCGAATTAAATCTTGGAGCCCTTGCGAAAGAGTGTAATATTAAAAACCTTGAAATGATTAAAGGGTCCGCACGTATTCTTGCGACCATTTACGATGATATTGTTTTCGTTGCACGCAAAGAGAGGCTTTGCTATCCTGTTGAATGGATCGATTTATCTGATTTTATAGCAGATCGTATACTTTATTTTCATTCTATCTCTTTGGTTAAAGAGATTATTATCGAGTTAGATACAGGTGAAGAATACCAAATTTTGATAAGCCGTACCGAACTTCAAAGATTGATCGACAATAACATTTCAAATGCTATCAAATATACTATGGAAGTAGGTAAAGTTATTACTATCTCTCTCCAAGAATATGATGAGGGAATACAACTATCCTTCAAAGATCAGGGGATCGGAATGAACAAAGAGGAAAAAGATAAGATTTTTGAAGTCTATTACAGAGCATCCAATAATCAAAAAGGGCTAGGGCTAGGGATGAGTATCATTAATGATATCTGCATGGATCACCATATACAAATCGATGTCAAAACTATGAAAGGGCTTGGCAGTACTTTTAGCTACCAAATTCCAAAAGAGATTATTCGTCAAACAGAGACCAAACAATAGTCTGCTATATTTCTATATTACATAAAATTATAGGTTTAAACCAATGAAAGTTTTATTGCTAGAAGACGACTATTGCAGCAATACCGTTATTGCCAATGAACTCAGAGAGATTGGATTTAGTGTTGATTTTTGTTTCGATGGAGACTGTGCTATGGATCTTGTCCACACAAAAGCACACGATCTTTATATATTAGACATCAATGTTCCCGGATTTAACGGAAATGAAGTATTGGAATACATTCGAAATCGCTATCCTAATTCATTGGTGATTATGATTTCAACCCATATTGAAATTGAATTTATTAAAAAAGCTTTTTCGCTTGGATGTCAGGACTATCTCAAAAAACCTTTTGAAATGGAAGAGTTACTTTTAAGAATCAAAAACCTCATCCGTTTACTTAATCCCGATCAAAATGAGGATAGTGTAAATTTATCTCAAGGATATACCTTCTCAATTAGTAATAATCAACTTTACCATTATGGAAAACTGATCGAACTGACGCGTATAGAATCTCTTTTAATGCGTGTACTCATTAATAATATAGGAAATATAGTCACTATAGAGACTCTCAGAGCATATGTTTGGGAAAATGAAGAAGTAGCTCCTGCAACCATGCGCTATTGGATTCACCGTCTGTTAAAAAAACTTAAAAACGGAATGATCGTAAATACTCGTGGTGTTGGCTATCGCTTACGTAAACTGGATTAAATTATAACGTCGACGCATCATTTGTAAACGTCTCCAAAGTGTCAAGTTCACGTATCATACTGTCTTGTTTATAAAGGGTCTCTTTGTTTTTTTTGATCGTAAAAACAGTTGGGGAATGATAGATATTAAAGCGTTGAATAAATTTTAACGAAGTATCAGTTCCACCGCGTAAAAAAGTAATATTAGGGGTTGAGGGGGGAGCTTTTTGATAATAGTCGATTGCAATAATCGGATATTTAGCTTTTGCTTGCGTCAGTTTTTCAACCGTACCGGGGAGTTTTGAACTGTAAAAGACAACGATATAATAAGGCTCAGTGGGGATAAAAATAGCTTTTTCCTGATAAAAAACCCAATCGTTAAAATCGATAAATTTGTATTCAGAAAATTTGTAATTGAAATAGGCAAAGGCAGCAGCGATCATCGCTGCACCAAAAAAAGAAGCAAGTAACGTGGAGAGGGAAAAAAGACTTTTAGTCCGCCCTGCTGCCACGAAATTACTTAGAGAAGTGCGTTAAGTTTATCAGCGAATGCTTGTTTAGAAGCAGCCCCTACCATTTGTTCCACTACTTCACCGTTTTTGAAGAAAAGGATTGTAGGGATAGAGCGGATACCGTATTTAACAGCGATATCTTGTTCTTCGTCTGTGTTCACTTTACAGATGTTTGCTTTACCTTCAAATTCTGCTGCCAATTCTTCGATTACCGGAGCGATCATACGGCAAGGCCCACACCATGGAGCCCAAAAATCTACCAATGAAACACCTTCTTTAGTAATTTCGTCAAAATTAGATACGGTTAATTCTGTGTATTTAGCCATGTGTCTTCCTTAGGGTTCTAATGTTTATATGAAGTCATTATAACGCCTAAATCTTTAAAATGACTTATTACATTACTCTCACATTTTTTCTCAGGAGGATGTGTCATAAAGTAATGTTTTCAATCCATTCTATCTCGCCATCGCTAACAATCAAGGCGTCAACACAATAATCGCTCTTCAACTTTTTTTGCTGGAGATAAAATTGAATAGTTCGATTTAGTTTTTGAAGTTTGGATCGAGTGATATTAGAAACAGCCTGTTCATAGCTTGCAGCACTTTTGACTTCGACAAAATGGATCACATTATCGCGAAGGGCGATAATATCGATTTCGCCGAATCGGTTATAGACGTTTCGATCGATAATCCGAAATCCCTGTGTGCGAAGATACTCACACCCCTTCTCCTCAGCCATATCCCCTTTGGCTTTGGTGTGCATGTTAATCCAGATAGTCGGGTTTAAGGATCTCAACTTTAACCGATTTAAAGCGAGCGGTATTAATCAGTTCGTCACGCTCGTCTCCAAAAAGAAAATTGATTCGGCTTTTGGCGTGATGGAATGTCGTAAACATAGTCCCTTTTTTGATTGTTGTACTGACTTTGACCCGTAAAGGAGCACTTTGTCCGTAATCACTTTTCAATACGACGAAATCCTTATATTCAAAGAAATCGGCATCCTCAACACTCACAAGGAGAATATCTTCATCATGAGAACGGTTTAGTTTTTCACAAGCATTCGTTTGTGCGGCATTGTTATAATGGACTAAAATTCGCCCCGTTGTAAGATAGTACCCCTCATGTGTTTTAGTACTCAACAACTCGGACACCTGATTACGAGGGGTGTACTGCTGATAACGAAACCGTCCAAATCCATCTTTGGTTCTAAAATCACTCAAGTGCAATACCGGCGTATCCTCTTCCTTGACGGGCCATTGGAGCCCTCGCAAACGTGCCGCTTCAAGTTTTTCATAACTCGCTCCCGAATAGCGATTCGGAGCGTCGATACGAACCATTTCCCACACCTCTTTGGAACTTTTAACTCCGAGATCTTTACCGTAACGTTTGGAGATTTCGGCGATCACTTCCCAATCATCGGGCATTGTTGCGCTTACAAGAGGCTGCGATAGATGGAGACGTCGTTCAGCGTTGACATAGACTCCCGTTTTTTCGTAACCGCTTTTAACGCCAAAAATAATGTCGGCAAATTTGGTAATCTCATTATCAAATAATTCATTCACGATGAGGAGGTCGAGTTTGCCAAGTGCTTGGTGAATTTTATTTTGGTTAGGATGGATATGAGCGATGTCTTCCCCGATGTTAAAGAGTGATTTGATTTTTCCCTCCATCATTGCATCGATGATTTCAGGGGTCTGCAATCCCACCTCTTTAGGAGGTTGATAATCGGGAGCATAATAGGGGAGCATCCCCATATCACAAGTTCCCTGTACATTATTTTGCCCCCGAAGCGGCATCAAACCGGCTCCACGCTTGCCAACATTTCCGGTCAACATTGCCAAATGGGTAATCGCCATCACCGCATAAGAGCCATCCAAATGTTCACTTATCCCCAATCCCCAGAAAAAGAGACTTTTTCGTGTTGCGTATTTGCGTGCCACCATACGGATCTCTTCGACGAGATCTTCGTAACCGGGTATTTGGAGCAGAAACTCAGGATTGGCGTAAGGATCGTTTAGAATTGCTTCTTTGTACTCCTCATATCCCTTAGTGCGAGTTTCCACAAACTCTTGGTTCACTAAATCTTCAGTTAGAATCACATATGCCATCATATTGAGTGCCATTAAATTGGCTTCATATGGCAAACTCAAATGATGCGTTGCCGATTTCGAGAGCTGGATACGGCGGACATCGAGAACCGCAAGTTCAACAGCGCCATTTTTAATCACATCAAGCATTCGGTTTGCAACAATCGGGTGACCCTCGGTGGTATTGGAGCCCATCACCACCATAAACTCGGTCTCATAAATATCATCAAATGGATTAGTCGCTGCCCCCTCACCAATCGTGGTGCGCATCCCCTTAAGTGATGGAGAGTGGCAGACACGGGCACAATTGTCAACATTTGGAGAACCAATGACGTGACGAGTAAAGTGTTGAAACAGATACGAACTCTCGCAACTCGTTCTTGCCCCTCCAATCGAAGCATGCGAATGTGGACCGAATTCGTTGCTCAGTGCTTTGAGTTTACGAGCAGCCAAATCATAAGCGCTTTCATAACTAATCTCATAAAAATCGTGATCGACCGGTTCCAAATAATCCATATCAAGATCAGCGAATAAAGCGCTATTTTTGGCTAAAAATGATTTACGGACACGGGCATTACGGAGACGCTTGGGATGGGTCACAAAATCCCACCCCTGTTTCCCTTTGATACACAATCGCCCCTGAGAGACAACCCCCTCTTCTTTGGCAAAGATTTTTTGGATTTTATTATCCTCAACCTCAGCGGAAATATCACACCCTACACCGCAATAAGCACAAACGCTGTCGATAACCATCAGATATTTCCTTGCTACTACAGGCTATGAGCCCTTTTTAAAATTAGTGAAGTTTACAATTTTGTCTCTTAAGGACTGCGGAAGTAGCGAGACAACTCGTATCATTAAGGTAAACCTAAAAGGAAAAGCGTACTGTATTTTTTTCCGTTTTATCGCATGGGTAATTCGTCCGATTCCCTCCTCAGTACTCATCAAAAACGGCATTTTAAAACGGTTTTTTTGGGTCATCTCTGATTCGATAAATCCGGGCATAATCGTCATAACCGTTATCCCATGGGATTTTAATTGATAATGTAGCCCTTCCGCATACGCATTGAGTGCTCTTTTTGAACTGCTGTAGGCGATAGAGGTGGGCATTGTGAAGAGAGATGCAAGCGAGGAAATGAATACGATCTCTCCTGATTTTTGCTCAATCATTTTTGGGATGATTGGCTCCAACAGGGCATGAACACTCAGAAAATTGGTTTGAAAAAGACGATGAAAATCTTCAAATGGGGTTATCCCTCCCGAATGTCCGACCGATATTCCTGCATTAAGGATTATACGATCTATCGGCTTTTCACTCAAATCAATTCCGATTTCTCTCATCCGCTCAAAATCATTAACATCGGCGATAATTATCTCCACCTCGGCACCTTTGGCTCGGCACCGTTGTGCAACATCGTTCAAGCGATCTTCTCTGCGTGCGATTAGCACTAATCTATTTTCATTGGTTGCGTAGTACAAAGCTAATGACTCGCCCAACCCACTACTAGCACCGGTAATTACAATTCTCATCTTTTCTCCCGCAAGCAAATAGTCGATATAATTATACCCATGAATGAAACACTAAAAATCGGGGAAATAAATATCCTCACAATTGATCGCGATACTGTTCCGGGACTATATCTGCGTGCACTCGATGAGAGTGATATATTACTCCCCAATCAATACGTTACAGACGCTATGCACATCGGCGATACCATCGATGTATTTGTTTATACCGACAGCGAAGACCGACCAGTTGCCACAACCGCAACACCCAAAGCAATGGTGAATCAAATCGCCTTTGTCGAGGTGGTCGATACGAGCAGTATCGGTGCGTTTGTAGACTGGGGATTGCCCAAAGATCTCTTCGTCCCTCGTGCACTCCAAAAACGTCCCTTTGCCGTTGGAGAAAAGCGACTCGTTCGAGTCATTCTCGACGAGCAAACAAACCGCCTCGTCGGAACCGAAAAAATCAGTGGAACATTAGAAACTCCGCCGAAGAGCTTTTACCCAAACACTCCCGTAGAGTTTATGATTATTGCCAAAACGCCTATGGGATACAAAGTGATCGTGGATCACAAATATGAGGGGATGATTTATGCGAATGAGATTTTTGAAGATGTCCGTGTTGGTCAACTCAAAAACGGCTTTGTGAAAATACTCAGACCGGATGGTAAACTTGATTTATCCCTCCAAATGGTCGGAAAAGCAAAAGCTTCGAATGCAGCCGATAAAATCCTCTCGATGATTAAAAACAACGGCGGGATGCTGCCGTACAACTACAAAAGCGACCCCGATTTGATTCAAAAAACATTTGGGCTTAGTAAAAAGAATTTTAAAAGTGCCTTGACACAACTCGTAGAGAGTAAAAAAATAACAGTTCAGGAGAACGGAATTTATGGGATATAGACCAAAAAAGAGCCCTTTTAGTCATTTAAAGGCGCGTAATCTTGTGTACAGTGAAGATGATCAAACCTATACCCTCATCAGTTTTAATCGTGATACCATGCTCTTGGAAGTTCATATCAATGACGGGAAAGAGACGAAGATCGTCACCGATTTCCCCTTTGCCCATCTCCCTAAAAAGATCAAGCAAGAGCTCAATCCGCTATAATTGCACCACTATTTTAAAAGGAATCACATGTCACAATTTACAAATGTCACTGCTGATAAAAAAGCGAATATCTATTTTGAGGGTAAAGTTACCAGCCGAACACTCCGTTTCGAAGATGGAAGCATCAAAACTTTAGGAATCATGTTACCGGGTGAGTATACTTTTAACACGGCAGATGCTGAGATTATGGAGATCATGAGTGGTGAAATGGAGGTTCAACTTCCAGGTTCAGAGGCATGGATCGCTATCAATGGTCCGGAAAGTTTTGATGTCCCTGCCAACAGTGCTTTTCATTTGAAGGTTAAAACAATTTCAGACTACTGCTGCAGCTTCGTCAAATAAATTTTTCGTACAGGGATCAATCTCTCTGTACATCCTTCTCAAGTATCCACCCCTCACCGACGTACGGTTCCCATCCATCTTTTCCACCTATCCCGCTTACTTTGTAGTAATGAGCACTTTTTGCCCTTGAGGTTACTGTAGTATATGCTTTTATCGCATTACAACTTCCGCTTAGATAGCATATCTTCGTATCTTTATTGGTTTTCAACCGAATACCCGCTATCGGGATAACTTCGCCGATTTTTAATTTTTCAAATTCCGTCGGTTTGAGTGGTTTGTCATACTTACCGTCAATCACTTCCAAAAGGAGTTTACGTGACTCCTTGTCCCCTTCTTTAGCGGCGGTTGCTAGCCACATCATACCGGCAGTGGTATTTTGCTCAACCCCACGCCCCGTTGTATACATAATAGCAATGTTATATTGTGCATCTACATAACCTTGATTTGCAGATTTCAAATACCACATAGCTGCATGAGACTGATTAGCTTCGACGCCGATACCTCGTTCATATATGACACCGGTTTGAAACTGTGCTACTTTATTACCCCGCAACGCCTCAGTATAAGTATCCCAAAACGTTTGTTGTTGAACCCCAAACAGTAAAGTAGAAAAAAGAAGGAGAAGATATAACTGTTTTTTCATGATGAAAAAATCCTTATCAAAAAACAATTATAACTTAACCCCAAAAGGGGAAAAGATTTATTTGTAACGATAGGTAATTCGACCTTTATCCAAACTGTAAGGAGTAAGTTCAAGTTTTACCGTATCCCCTGGGAGGATTTTAATGTAGTGCATACGCATTTTACCTGCGATATGACACAAAATTACATGACCATTTGGCAACTCAACACGAAACGTTGCATTCGGTAGTGCCTCAATAATCTTTCCGTCTACTTCAATGACATCATCTTTTGCCATAGTTATTCCTTTACGCGATTGATAATATTTCAGCTCTACCGTTGATAATTGCAACCGTATGCTCGTAATGAGAGCCTCTCAGCCCGTCCGTACTCACCACATCCCAACCATTTGCCAAAATTTTAGAAGTTCCCTCTTTGTGGCAAATCATTGGTTCTAAACAAAAAACCATCCCATTTTTAATCTTCGGACCCGCTTTTGCGTTGGATCCATCCATATAATTGGGGATTTCTGGTTCTTCGTGCGGTTTTTTACCGATACCATGACCGCAGAATCCACGTAAGGGGACAAATCCCCGACCACGAATAAACTGCTCTATCTCATAGGAAAGTTCTTTAAAACGCATTCCGTCTTTAATAATCTCAATGGCAAAGTAAAGAGCATCTTTGGAGCATGCAATCAATGCTTCATCATCGGCACTAATCGCACCAACTCCGAGCGAGATCGCTGCATCTCCAAAATACCCCCCTTTTTTTGTCCCTACGTCAAATCCGACAATATCACCCTCACGCAAAGCGTAATCGGTTGGGATACCATGGATAATCACTTCATTAACAGAGGTACAAACGGCACTTGGAAAACCGTAAAGCCCTTTAAAAGAGGGAATGGCACCTTGGCTGCGGATATGTTCCTCGCCGATGGCATCAAGCTCTTTTAGGGTAATTCCCGGCTTGGTATGGGAAGCTAACAGCTCCAACGTCGAAGCAACGATTTTATTCGCAGCACGAAGTGAAGCTATTTCATCATTTTTGCGTAGCGCAATCGCCATTGTTACAGGCCAACCGCGCTAAGGGTTTGATATTTTGACATATAAACCTGAGCTTCAATACGACGCATGGTATCAAGTGCTACTTGTACCACGATTAGAACCGCTGTTCCTCCGAAGAAGAATGGTACACCTACCCCCTTAAGGATAACCCATGGCAATGTTGCAACAAGACCAAGGTATATTGCACCCGTAATGGTAAGACGACCTGCGGTATCGTTCAAAAACTCTTTGGTTGATTCACCTGGGCGAACACCCGGGATAAAACCACCTTGACGTTTTAGGTTATCCGCAATGTCTTTTGCATTAAATACGATCGACGCATAGAAAAATGCAAAAAATACAACGAATACAAAGGTCAAAAAGTTAAAGAAATAGTGATTTGGGTTAAGTATGTCTGCGATGGCCTGAACCGTCGGATTGGTACTTGATGACATTACAGTCATCGGGAACATCAAAATAGCCGAAGCAAAAATAACCGGGATAACCCCTGATAGATTCACTTTAACCGGAATGTAGTTCATAACCCGTTTGTTTTGAT
The DNA here is from genome assembly GCA_041302405.1 of Sulfuricurvum sp. GTDB lineage: Bacteria > Campylobacterota > Campylobacteria > Campylobacterales > Sulfurimonadaceae > Sulfuricurvum. The sequence goes on along the minus strand of JBFYRD010000086.1, from coordinate 10,980 downwards.
TTTCCATCATTGTCTTTTTAGCGTAGGTTACCGGAATACGGCGTTCTCCCAGCTCAACATAGATGATAACCAATACCGTCGCAATCACAAGGGCCACAATAGCAAGAAGGGTCAAGAAACTCATCGCCCCCGTATTCACCATCGTAACTGCTTGTGAAATTGCACTTGGAATCGCAGAAACGATACCTGCAAAAATGATCAAAGAGACACCGTTACCGATACCGCTTTGGGTAATCTGCTCACCAATCCACATCAACAACATTGTTCCTGCGAGCATCGAAACAACCGCAAGAAGCATAAATGTTGAATGATCCACTAAAATGGCACTGCTTCCATCTTTTCCAGTCATACTTTGTAATCCGACACTCACACCGATCGCTTGCACAATCGTAATCACAATAGTAGCATAACGGATAATTTGCATGTATTTAACCATACCGTCACGCTCTTTTTTCATTTGCGCTAAGTTCGGAAAAGTGGCTGCTAATAGTTCCATAATAATTGAGGCGGTGATGTAGGGCATAATACCAAGAGAGATAATCGATAGACGTTCTACTGCGTTTCCGCTGAACATATTGAATAGACCTAACGCATCTGCCGCGTGATCATCAAAAAACGAAGCGATGACAGCTGTGTCAACACCCGGTACCGGCACATAAGCCAGTAGTCGGAATATAAAGAGAAAACCGATCGTAATTAAGATCTTGTTTACAAGTTGTTGGTTCATTATTTACCAGTTGTTGTAACGTTTTCGTCTTTAATTTTAGATGCTAAATCTTTAGCGCTAGCGCCCACAAGTTTAACATGTGTAACCGATTTAGCTAAACGGTGAACGCTACGGATACTCTCCATAGTGATTTCCGCAAGAGTTGCAACCTCTTTTACTTTTTCAACATTGATTATTGTAGGTTTTACAACACGTGATGTAAATCCAATTTTTGGCAAACGGCGAGCAAGTGGTTGTTGTCCACCCTCAAAGTTACGTTTTTCATTGTAACCTTTACGCGCTTTTTGACCTTTGTGACCTTTACCGGCTGTTTTACCTTGGCCACTTCCTTGGCCGCGGCCAAGACGTTTTGTGCTGTGGGTTGAACCCTCAGCTGGAGTAAGGTTTTCTAATGCCATTACTTATCCTTTGATACGTGATAGCGCATCAATTGTTGCACGTACCACGGTGTTTGGATTGTTAGAACCCAAAGACTTCGTCAAGATGTCTTGGATACCAGCAAGCTCAAGTACCGGACGAGTAGCGCCACCGGCGATAACCCCTGTACCTTCAGATGCAGGTTTTAGTAAGATACGACTTGCGTTGTATTTAACTTCGATATCGTGAGCAATGGTAGTACCTTTGATCTTCACGTTAGTCAAGTTTTTGAACGCTTCGTCAACCGCTTTACGGATAGCATCGGGAACCTCTTTGGCTTTACCGACTCCGTAACCTACGGTTCCTTTTTTATTTCCTACAACTACGAGAGCAGTAAAACGAAAACGTCTACCACCCTTTACAACTTTGGTTACACGACCGATGTTTACAATCGCTTCAGCAAATTCTTCTCTATTAATCGGATTCATCATCGGCCCTTAAAACTTAATTTCATTTGCACGAAGTGCTTCGGCAAACGCTTTTACAACACCGTGATACAAAAATCCGTTACGATCGAACGTAACTTCATTGATCCCAGCATCTTTTAGGTTTTTAGCAAATACTGCTGCCGCTTTTTCAGCGTCCGCTTTGTTTGCTTTAAGACCCAAAGTTTTTGAGTGAACAGACGCTAACGTTACCGCTGCTTCATCATTAATCGCTTGCGCGCTAATGTAGCGGTTTGAACGAAAAATTGAGACGCGTGGCAAAGTTGCGCATCCTGAAATTTTAGAGCGAATGCGGCGTTTACGTTGAATACGTTTAGCCGTTTTAATTTTAAGTGTTTTACCTGTCATATCATCGCTCCTTATTTCTTAGATGTCTTACCGGCTTTACGCAGGATAGTCTCATCAGAATATTTAACACCTTTACCTTTGTACGGCTCAGGTGGACGGAATGAACGGATTACAGCTGCAATTTGTCCAATTTGTTGTTTATCGGCACCTTTGATGCTGATAACGTTTTTCTCTACTACGATCGCAACACCAGCTGGAATATCAAAGTTGATATCATGGCTGAATCCGAGTTGTAGATTCAATACGCTTCCGTTTACCGCAGCACGGTAACCAACCCCGTTGATCTCTAGTTTTTTCTCAAAACCAGTTGTCAAACCAGTGATGATGTTTGCCGCTAGTGCACGATAAGTACCCCAGAATGCACGATCAGCACGGTTGTCAGAATTTGTACTAAAGGTCAACGTGTTATCTTCAAGTACCACACCACAGTTACCACGAGTATCCAAGGTTTGAGTTGTTGCACCTTTCGCAAACGTTAATACCGTTCCATCAAGTGTTGCTTTTACATCAGTTGGGATAGAAATAGGAAGTTTTCCAATACGTGACATCTTATCTCCTTACCAAATTGTACAAAGGACTTCTCCACCTACGCCAAGCTCGAAAGCTTTGTCGTTAGGAAGAACCCCTTTTGAACTACTGACGATGATGGTACCGTAACCGTTTTTGAAACGTTTTAGCTCATCTTTGCCTTTGTAAACACGACGTCCCGGCTTAGAGACACGTTTTACTTCACTAATAACTGTACGACCATTTTCATCGTATTTCAACACTACATTGATTGTTTTTTTAACGCCGTCTTCAACAATGTTAAAACTTTCGATGTAGCCTTTATCAGCCAAAATTGCAACAACTGCTTCCACTACTTTTGAGTGAACCAAAGTTGTTACGTCCAATCTGCGCATTGCAGCATTACGGATACGAGTCAACGAATCCGCGATCAAATCATTAATCATTTTTTTTCCTTATCTAATCATTAGGAGTTTCTAACCAGGTAAAACGCCGAGGGAGACAAGCACCCTCTCCGTGTTTTTACCAAGAAGACTTTCTAACGCCTGGGATTAACCCTTCGTTTGCCATTTTACGGAAGCAAACGCGACAAATTCCGAAATCACTGATGACAGAGTGCGGACGTCCGCAGATCTGACAACGAGTATACGCGCGAACAGCAAACTTTGGAGTTCGTTGTTGCTTAGCGATCATTGACTTTTTAGCCATTATTCTCTCCCTTTAGCAAACGGCATACCGATCATTTCAAGAAGCTTGAACGCATCCTTGTCTGCTGTAGCGCTTGTTACCACTGTGATGTTCATCCCGTGGATTTGCATAATTGAATCGTAATCAACTTCAGGGAAAATCAACTGCTCGGTCAAACCGAAGTTGTAGTTTCCGCGACCGTCAAAACCGTTACGTGGAATACCACGGAAGTCTTTCATACGTGGAAGTGATACAGAGATCAATTTATCCATGAAATCGTACATTTGAGCACCGCGTAGTGTTACTTTAACACCAACCGGCATCCCTTCACGTACTTTAAATCCTGCAACCGATTTACGAGCAACAACGACTGAAGCACGTTGACCAGCGATGTTGCTGATCGTATCTTGGATACTTTGGATCAATTTGTTGTCTTTCATAGCAAAACCACAACCAACAGAGATCACAACTTTTTCAAGTTTAGGAGTCTGCATAGCGTTAGCAATGCCAAGAGCTGATTGAAGCTCAGGCTTAAGAGCCAAATATTTATCTTTTAGTCGTGCCATGATTACGCCTCAACTTTACGGACATTTGATGCATCTACAGGCATCTCTTTGCTCAAGAATCCGCCTTGTGGATTTTGCTCGCTAGGTTTGATCGCTTTTTTCGCAATACGAACACCCTTAACGATTACTTTATTTTTCTTAGGCATAACTTGAAGCAATTCTGCTTTAGTCCCTTTGTCATCACCGGCGATCACTTCAACGATGTCGCCTTTTTTGAAATTAAATTTTGCCATCATACAACCTCTGGAGCAAGTGATACGATTTTCATGAAACCTGCGTAACGAACTTCACGGCTTACAGGTCCGAAAATACGTGTACCGATCGGCTCACGTTTTTTATCAAGGATTACAGCTGCATTTTCGTCGAAACGGATAAGAGAACCATTTTCACGGTGAACCTCTTTTTTCGTACGTACAACGACTGCTGTAACAACTTGACCTTTTTTTACTTTACCGGTTGGAGCCGCTTTTTTAACAGAAGCGATGATAACATCACCTACTGTTGCATAACGACGTTTTGAACCGCCAAGAACTTTGATACACATGATCTCTTTAGCCCCTGTGTTATCGGCTACTGCTAGACGAGTAAAACTTTGAATCATGCGTTCACTCCTTTAACAAGAGTTTTAAGACGGAACGATTTACTTTTTGAAAGTGGACGACACTCGATCGCGATCACTTCATCACCAATGTTAAGTTGGTTGTTCTCGTCATGAATCATGTATTTTTTGAAACGTTTTACCGTTTTGTGGTAACGTGGGTGCATAACACGGCGCTCAACAACGATAGTCGCTGTTTTTTCGCCGGCTTTTGTCACTACGATACCTTGAATTTCACGTTTATGTGTCATAGCTCTGCCCTTACTTCACTGCGTTCATAGCAGTATTAATGCGTGCAATGTCTTTTTTCGCCGTGCGAAGTTCGCTCGTATTAGTCAATTGCATCATTTTTTGCTTAATTTTCAAAGTGAAAAGCTCAATTTTTTTCTCTTTGAGCATACCTTGAAGTTCAGCAGCTGTTTTGTCGTTCAAATCAGTATATTTCATTGCTCATCTCCGCAGTTACAATTTTAGTTTTGAACGGAAGTTTTTGCATCGCAAGCGCTAATGCTTCACGTGCAAGAGTCTCTTCAACACCACCCATTTCAAAAATGATACGGCCTGGTTTGATGTTCATTACCCATTGGTCAACAGAACCTTTACCTTTACCCATACGCACTTCAAGTGGTTTGGCAGTCAATGGTTTAGCTGGGAACACACGGATCCAGATTTTACCTTGACGTTTGATATGACGGTTTGCTGCAATACGAGCCGCTTCGATTTGGCGAGAGTTAATACGTCCCGCTTCCGTTGCCTTGAATCCGATAGAACCGAAATCCAATTTGTTAGCATTTGTAGCGTAACCACGGTTACGCCCTTTCATCATTTTACGATATTTCGTACGTTTAGGCATCAACATGATTAGTTAGCCTTTCGTCGTGGACGACGTTGTTGATCGTCACCACGCTCTTCTTTAGATTCTTTAGCTTCTGGTTGGATACCTTTGGTGAGAACCTCACCTTTGAAAATCCAAACTTTGATACCGATTACACCGTAAGTGGTGTGCGCTTCAGCAAAACCGTAATCGATTTTTGCACGAAGTGTATGCAACGGTACGCGACCTTCAAGGTACCACTCAGTACGAGCGATCTCAGCACCGCCAAGACGACCTGCAACGGATACTTTAATACCTTTAGCTCCTGCACGTTGTGCATTTTGCATAACTTTTTTCATCGCACGGCGGAAAGCAACACGTTTTTCAAGTTGAGTCGCAACGTTTTCTGCAACGAGTTGTGCAGACGCTTGTGCTTTTTTCTCTTCTTTGATGTTAACGGCTACCGGCTTGCCGATAAGGGTTTGAAGAGATTCTTTGATTTTTTCAATGTCAGAACCTTTCTTACCGATGATGATACCAGGACGAGCCGCGATGATCGTAACACGAAGACGTTTCGCAGTACGCTCGATCACGATGTTGCTCACACCAGCATAGTAGAGTTCTTTTTTCAAATAGGTACGGATTTTATGGTCTTCGCCCAATGAAACCGCAGCTGTTTTAAAGTTAGGAAACCAACGAGATTCCCAGTTGCGGTTAATACCGAGACGAAGTCCGATAGGATTAACTTTATGACCCATAATTATTTACCCTCTACTTCTACCAAAATGTGTGCTGTCGGCTTACGGATTCCAGAAGCGGTACCACGTGCACGTTGAGTGAAACGTTTAAGTACCGGACCGTTATCAACGCGGCATGATTTAACAATACAATCTTGCGCATCGATACCGCTGTTAGCTACTGCTGACGCAACCACTTTAGCGATGATTTTTGCCGCTTTATTTGGAGTAAACTCCAATGCAGCCATTGCTTGCTCTGCATTCATTCCTTGAACTTCGCGAGCGATCAAACGAGATTTAGTCGGAGATACGCGAACGAATTTTAATAGTGCTCTTGCCATATCTCTTCCTTATTTCCCGATTTTCTTTTGTACAGAACCTTTATGGCCCTTAAACGTACGTGTTGGTGAAAATTCACCAAGTTTGTAACCAACGTGGTTTTCCGTTACGAAAACCGGTACAAACTGACGGCCATTGTGGACAGTAAACGTTAAACCGATCATATCTGGCAAGATCACGCTACGGCGTGACCAAGTTTTGATTGGTTTGTTGCTTTTTGTCTCTTTGGCAGCAATCACTTTTTTCATAAGGTGCCCATCAACAAATGGTCCTTTTTTTACTGATCTAGCCATTATCTACCTCTTCGGATTTGATTTACGGCGAGTAATAATAAGTCTATCACTTGCTTTCTTCTTACGTGTTTTAGCACCTTTAGTCGGTTTACCCCATGGAGTAACCGGGTGACGTCCTGAATTCGTTTTACCTTCACCACCACCATGCGGGTGATCGATAGGGTTCATCGCAGAACCACGCGTTTGAGGACGGATACCCATATGACGAGTACGACCTGCTTTACCAAGAACGATGTTGATGTACTCTTCGTTACCGACAGTACCGACAGTCGCCATACATTCACCTAAAACATAACGCATTTCACTTGATGGAAGACGAAGAGAAACATATTTCCCCTCACGACCCATGATTTGTGCAGATGTTCCGGCTGAACGAACGATTTGTCCACCTTTGCCTGGCTTAAGCTCGATGTTATGAATCGTTGTCCCTACAGGGATATTCATCAATTTCATCGCGTTTCCGACTTTAATGTCCAAACCGCTCTCAGCTGCAGCGATAACGTCACCTACTACCAAACCTTTAGGTTGGAGGATGTAACGTTTGTCACCGTCTACATAGTTGATAAGAGCGATACGACAGTTACGGTACGGATCGTATTCGATTGCTGCAACAGTACCCGGTACACCGAACTTGTTACGTTTGAAATCGATAATACGGTAAAGCTTTTTAGCTCCCGCTTCTTTATGACGTGATGTGATACGACCGTTGTTGTTACGTCCCGCTGCTGCAGGGATTTTAATCAACAAAGAACGAACAGACGCTTTTGCCGTGATGTCCGAGTTATCAACGTTGGTATAAAAACGTCGGCTCGGGGTTGTTGGTTTATACGTTTTGATCGCCATATTACACCGCCAAACTATCGATTTGTGCGCCTTCTGGCAATTTCACATAAAACTTTTTAAAGTCGTTTTGTTTGCCAGCAAGACCACGGAAACGTTTAACTTTTCCGCTTTGGTTTAATGAGTTTACGCGAGCCGGAACGATTCCGAAATACTCTCTAAACACCTCTTTAAGAGCGTTCTTTGTCATACGTGGAGACGTTTGAACAACGATAACACCCTCTTCTTGAAGACCAAGGGTCTTCTCTGTATACAGGATTGATTTGATATCAGTAATATCTGCCATCTTAGCTCTCTTTAGTCAGATTTTCCCATACCGCTTTTTCGATAACCACCGAACGGTATGTCGCAGCCAAAAAGGCGTTGAGTTCATTCTCTTCTACAACGTACGTAGAAGCAATGTTACGGAATGCAAGATAGGTATTCTCATCGAGAATCTTTTTCACCAACAACGCATCACGAACATTCAAAGCATTGAACAACGCCAATGCGTCTTTTGTTTTACCCGTTGGAACTTCAATCGAATCAACGATGAACAATTTCCCAGCGGTTGCCAAAGCATCCAACGCACATTTAAGCGCTAGTTTCTTTTGCTTTTTATTGATCTTTTGATCGTAGTTACGACCTGTGTTTGGACCATGTGCAATCGCACCGCCAACAAAGATCGGTGAGCGACGTGAACCGGCACGTGCTCCACCTTTACCTTTTTGAGCCCATGGTTTTTTACCACCACCGTTAATAGTAGAACGACTTTTTACAGACGCTGTATTAGAACGGATACTTGCTTGATACGATTTAACGTACAAGTAGAGGTTATGGGTATTGATGCCGCTGAAGCTCTCAGGCAATGCCAATTCAGAGGCTTTTTCGAATTTTTCGTTCAGTACAATCGCGCTCATTATTTCACTACCTTTACTCGACCTAATGCACCGTTTGCACCTGGGACAGCGCCCACTACAACCAATACACCGTTTTCTGCGTCGTATGACATTACTTCGTTTTTCACAGTAACCAATTCGTTACCGTATTGACCTGACATTTTACGTCCTTTTTGGACTTTACCAGGCCATTCGCGGTTACCGATAGATCCACCGGTACGGTGAAAACGGTGACCATGTGCGCCAGGTCCGCCGGCAAAATTCCAACGTTTCATAACGCCGGTAAAACCGCGACCTTTAGTATTGAATGCACTTTTAACTTTTTTAGCATCCGCTAAAGGTGCCATATCCAAATCACCTGCTTCGGTGTTAGCAACTTCCAATGTAGCGAATTTGTTGAATTCAGCAGAAAGGTTATATTTCTTTTGCTGACCCTCAATAGGCTTATTGCGTGCTTTTCCTTGGCTATATGCTACGAGAGCTGTGCCATCTACTACTTCGCAAACTTTCACTTCTTTTACTTTTAAAAGAGTTACCGCTTTACTTGGTACGCCAATTGTTCGGCTCATGCCGATCTTTTCTACAATGTATTCCACACCCAACTCCTTACTTGTCCATAGAGCGAACTTCTACGTCCACTTCCGGAGCCAAGTCAAGCTTCATTAATGAATCAACAGTATCAGGCGTAGCCGATACGATGTCGATCAAACGTGCGTGCATACGAATCTCAAATTGCTCACGTGAGTCTTTATTGACGTGCGGAGACTTAAGAACCGTATATTTACGAATCTTGGTTGGCAAAGGGATCGGTCCGCGGATTTCCGCACCCGTTCGCTTTACAGCTTCAACGATAGAGGCAACTGAACGATCAAGTACACGATGATCGTACGCTCTAAGTTTTAAACGAATTTTTTCCATAATGTTTTCCTTAGATAAAAGAACTCGTCAGATCTTGTCTGACTATATAAGGCGGCGAAATTATACTCACATATCCCCCTCGGGTCAAGGATTTTAGGGGTAAAAACTGTTTCATAAGTTAAATTTACTTCCTTTTAATAAGGAAGCTACATTTTTTAGGGTATGATAATGCTTATGAATACTTTATTAGATGAATACTATCGATATGATTTGCATAATGTAGGTTTTATAGAACGAAAGCAATCAATCGACGAAAAAAACACCCTGATTTATGGAATAACCCAATCAGGAAAAAGCGCCTTAATCAAACATTATCTCCTCTCTCATAAAAAATCGACCTATCTTTATCTCGATTGCCGTGATCTTCGTCTCGATAGTGACGAGATCAATGCCTCTTTAGAGTCCTTCTGCCGTGAAAATAAGATTTCTATTCTCGCATTGGATAACTATAATGAGAAGATCAAGCTTTTTAATATCGATCAAATCATCCTCTCTAGCGAATACCCTCTTGATCTGGCTTTTCACACGATACATCTAGAACTGCTCGATTATGAAGAGTTTTTAGCGTTTGAAAGCAAATACGACTCTACGGCACTGAACCATTTTTTTCAACTGGGAGGATTTCCGGCAATGCACCGTATCGCTACTGAAGAGCGCCCTCTTTATCTTCAGCACACCTTGATGCGTGCACTAGAACCTATCGAATTTTCAATCCTCGCCCAAGCGTCCAAAATGGTAACCCAAAAAGTCTCTGCCTTTAATCTCTATGAACGGCTCAAAGGGGAACGAAAAATTTCCAAAGACAAACTCTATCTCCATCTGCAATCGATGTTTGAGCGAGGTTATCTCAAAAGCCTGAGTAAGTTTAACCATCCCAATGCTGTCAAAAAACTCTATCTCTGTGATATCGCGATAAAACATGCCCTTGTTCTTCAAAAACATTTCGGGCGACTTTTTGAAAACTTGGTATTTTCAGAACTCGATAAGCATCATGTTGAATGTTACTATGATGAAGGGATCGATTTTTATCTTCCACAGCGGGGACAAATTATCATCGCTTCACCGTTCGCGAATGAACATGCGTTATTTAAAAAAGTAGAAGCGCTGGAAGGATTTATCGTCTCAAACCGCGTACGAGAAGTTATAGCCGTAACGATGAATCTGGAGAGTACCCTCTCGCATCCTATCTCTCGGATTGAGATGATTCCGTTTGAGAGATGGGCGCTAGGCGATGATAGTTAGAATCGGTAGTTGAGACCGATAAACGGTCCTTTGAAGGTGATATTGGTATTGGTATCAAAACGATTACTGATCTTGAGCGATTCATACCGATATCCAGCCTGGGCCCCTAACCCCGCTGCGATTTTCCACAAAAGTTTGATTCTGGCATCGGTTAGGGAATCTCCGTCATATCCAATGTATTTTACGCTCCCCTCTACACTAAGAGGTGAAAGTGGCGGAGTGATGGCAACCCCTAAATATCCCATCGGAATCACTTCACTAAAATGATCATCAATAGAGCCTTCAATCGTAGCATCGATAATTTTGAAACTGACACCTAGATCAATATCAACAACATTATCTAGAATTTCGTAATAGGGGGTAATGTCTGTCTGCTCAAACGAGACTTTATTGACCCCGCCAACTCCATCCGCTCCGCTAAAACTTGTCTCTGGGGTAAAATCAATACGGAGATTCGGAAGTAAAGGGAGAGGGTGTTCTAGATAGACTCCCACTTGGTATCCCGACTCATCATCACTATTAAAACGGGTCTGCGTATTTTTGTAATCAAAATCTCCGCTTGCACTTGGAGTATAGTAATCTACCTCGGCACCAAACCCCAATACAGTTGCTGCCGATGCAGA
>JBFYRD010000085.1:0-6790 GCA_041302405.1 Sulfuricurvum sp. | reverse complement strand
CTTGCCGATGCTGCAATTTGTATTGGCGCCGCTCCAAGCTCACAAAGTTACCTGAATATTCCTGCAATTATTGCTGCATGTGAAATCAGCGGATGTGATGCGGTCTTCCCGGGATATGGGTTTTTATCCGAAAATCAACATTTTGTAGAGATTTGTACCCATCATGGAATTAAATTTATTGGTCCCACTCCTGAAGTAATGGTGATGATGTCTGATAAATCGAAAGCAAAAGATGTCATGATCGCCGCAGGTGTTCCGGTCGTCCCGGGTTCAGATGGTGCGATCAAAGATATTGCTGAGGCTAAAGTTCGAGCGAAAGAGGTCGGTTATCCGATTATTCTCAAAGCAGCAGCTGGTGGCGGCGGACGCGGGATGCGTGTCGTTGAAGATGAGAGCTATATCGAAAATGCTTTTTTAGCAGCAGAAGCAGAAGCCGTCGGTGCATTTGGTGACGGTACGATTTACATGGAAAAATTCATCAAAAATCCACGTCATATCGAAGTGCAAGTGATCGCGGACTCTCATGGGAATGTTCTTCATATTGGTGAACGTGACTGTTCAATGCAGCGTCGTCACCAAAAACTGATTGAAGAGTCTCCTGCGGTAGCATTAACCCCTGAAATCCGTGCTGCATTGCACGAGTCGGCAGTTCGTGCAACCAAATACATCAAGTACGAGGGTGCAGGGACGTTTGAATATCTTCTTGATGCCGATAAAAATTTCTATTTTATGGAGATGAATACTCGTTTGCAAGTTGAGCATACTGTTTCTGAGATGGTAAGCGGTTTGGATTTGATCGAGATGATGATCCGTGTAGCAGAGGGCGAAGCCTTACCCGCACAAGACAGTGTTGTTCTCACCGGTCACTCAATCGAGTGTCGTATTACAGCGGAAGATCCGATCAAGTTTTTGCCAAGTCCTGGGAAAATCACCCAATGGATTGCTCCGGGTGGACGCAATGTCCGTATTGACACCCATTCGCATGCGGGTTATATTGTTCCCTCAACGTATGATTCAATGATCGGGAAACTTATTGTTTACGGAAAAGATCGAGATGAAGCAATTGCACGCATGCATCGCGCACTTAGCGAATTTACGATTACAGGAATTCGAACAACCATCCCTTTTCATTTGAAAATGATGCAAAACCCTGATTTTATCAACAACAACTTCGATACCAAATACCTCGAAAACTATAACGGCTAATTGCCGTTATAACTCTTCTTAAATTCATCGTATTAAAACTCTTTTTTAGATTGTTTTCATTAAACTGTTTCTTATCTAGGCTGTAATAGTCATTCAAGGGGTAAAGGTGAATAATCTTAGTATTGCTCAAAAAGTCCATATTCCGCTCATAGCATCGATTGTTATCGGATTTGTGGTTGTTTTGATTAACTATTGGCTCTCTGTTGATCAGATTCGTGAAGAGAGTTACACTACACAATCTAAAGAGATGAAGACTGTTTTTACTGAAGCATTGGAATCAAAAAACAGTGTTGGAATTACTAATGCAATTAATATTGCACAAAACAGTGCCGTAATCAATGGGCTTAGCAGTGGTGATCGAGAGGGAACTTTAAGAAACCTAAAATCTCTCTCGAAAGAGTATAAAGAACACACAAAATTCGGCAATATTAAAATTCATGTTCATGACAAGGATGTCCGTAGTTTTATCCGTGTTTGGAAACCCGAAAAATTCGGAGACGACTTAAGCAGTTTTCGTAAAACAATTCTAGCTGTTAAAGAGACACGAAAGCCTCTTGTTGCTATCGAAGTTGGGGTCGCAGGATTAGAGCTTCGGGGGATTGCTCCGATCGAATCGGGCGGGGAATACTTAGGTTCTGTTGAATTTATGCAAGGGCTTAATTCAGTAGTTAAGGATTTGCAAAAAAACTTTGGGACTGAGCTCATTATTGTACTCGATAATCGTTATTTAGAGAATGCCAAAGAGTTGCAAGATGCTCCAAAAATTGCTAAAAATTATACCTTGGCTATTAAAGAAGATACCGTTAATAAGTCATTTTTATCGGAATTGAATGCCATAGAGCTTGACCCTAAGGCAGGTTCTTTTAGTACAGAAAATTTTTATGTTACTCCGATAGGGATCAAAGATTTTTCAGGTGAAACTGTCGGATATGCGTTTAGTGCAAAAAAATTAGAAACGGTTGAGGCAATTATTAGTCAATCAGAAGATTCTCTCATGCGGCAAGTGATTATTATGGCCGTTTTGGACGCGTTTATTCTTTTCTTGTTAATCTGGATAGTTCGACGTGCGGTGATCGACCCGATTGAACATTTAGATCACATAGCCGAAGAACTAGGAAGTGGTGAAGCAGATCTAAGTAAACGTTTGCAGATTACTTCGAATGATGAGATCGGTAAAGCAGCAAAAAGTTTTAATATTTTTATTGATAAAGTTCAAAAAATCGCCGAAACAGCGCAACTACGAGCACAAGAAGCCATGTTTTCAAAAAGTGAATCGGAAGCGCAGGTGGAAAAAAACGATACTTCCTTATCGCTTGCAAGACAAATGATTCACGGGTCAATCTCAAATGCGGGAAGTTTGCGGACCTCTTTGGAGGGAAACATTAAAAATCTTCATGAAGTAAATGAACTCAATCATGATACCGGTAAAGTTGTTGATGATGTGAGTAATCAAACGGATGAAATAATGGCGAGTATGTCAAATATTACAGAAATGATTAATGATTCAAGATCTAATTCAGAACAGCTCAATCATAATGTGAGCGAAATTTCAAATGTTATCACCCTCATTAAAGACATTTCGGACCAGACCAATTTGTTAGCCCTTAATGCAGCCATTGAAGCAGCTCGTGCGGGTGAGCATGGCCGCGGCTTTGCCGTGGTTGCTGATGAAGTGCGCAAACTGGCAGAGCGAACGCAAAAAGCAACCAGTGAAGTAGAAGCAAACATTAGTATATTGAAACAAAATTCTATGGGAATGTTGGAGAACAGTGAGCGCGTAGAGGAACAAGCACAGCATTCTTCTGAAAAGCTGGATCAGTTTAAATCCGTAATGGACAAATTAATTCAAAATGTAGAACAGATTAAAGCCGATAATCAATCCATTAGTTATGAAATTTTTGCAAATATGGCTAAAATTGATCATATGATTTTCAAAAACAATGCTTATTCTGCCGGTTTTGAAGGAAAAGTGTCTCAACAATTTAGTGATCACCATACGTGTGCACTTGGGAACTGGTATGAACAAGGGGAGGGTAGAACTACTTTCTCTTCACATCCGGCGTACGCAAAAATGCTTGAACCGCATAAAAGAGTTCATGAAGAGGTACGTAAAGCGATGCAACTGCTTAGTGAAAATCCGAGTAAAAATGGAAAAGCCATTACGCAATGTTTTGAAAAAGCAGAATTAGCGAGTGAAGAACTGTTCGGTATTCTTAATGAGATGGTGGAATCGTAAAGATTCCTTCCTATCTGTTACCCACCAAAACGAATACATCCGTTTTGGTGGCAAGGGCTCCTTCGGCTATGCTTTAGCATATAGCCTTTGGTTTCAAAGCTAAAAAATTCAAGCAGTTGAATTTTTCTGACGCTTTTCACCTTTGCAATCCCCTAAAGCTACAAAAACTATGTTTTTGAGAATTTTAGTGGTATTCATACGCTCTTTTTAGTAAAGTGCGTAAGGTTAGTTCGGTAAACGGACGATTTTGATCTCTGCATTAAGGCGAAGTCGGGTGAAGTAATCATTCAATACTTGATTTCGTTTCTCTCCGACAATCGCATTGGCAATTTGAGGTCTCATAGATTCGAGATTTTCAGTGACAACATTATTCTTATCGCGAATATAAAAACTCATAAATCCATTTTTTCCATTTGGTAACACGGGGCTAAAATTCCCATTTGGTGTTTTATTAAGAATTTGAGCTAGTTGTGGGTTGATTTTATTATAAAGGATGGTTTCATCTTTACTTTGAATCGTTTCAATATTGCGCATTGGATCGGCAATTTTTGCCATTAATGCCTCTTGGGAAGAGGAAAAATAAGTGGTAACATCGAAACTCTCAGGGCGTGAAAATTCATCCAAATGAAGTTGATAGTATTCATTTTCTTCTTCAGTAGTAGGTTGCCCCATTTTAGAAAAAGCGATAGCGCTGTAGAGTTTTTGCCCTTTGATAGTCTCTTCGACTTTGACTTTTAAATCTTTTTCACTAAGGCCGCGTACGCTTTGCATAGCGTTTAGAAATTGTTCCATAGAGAGATTGTTCTGTGCTGCCATGCGGGTAAGTTCTTCATTGATCTCCGTAGAAGAAACGGTAATTTTTTTCTCTACCGCTTCGAGTTGTTCGAGCTTTTTACGGATCAAATTATCGGCACTTTGATTAGCAGTTAAGCCACTTTGTTTCATCTCTTGTTGTACTTCATAAAGAGTGATAGGGGTGTTTTTGACAAGTACCGCCACACCACCGATGGGAGCGCTCCATAAAAAAGTGGCGAGTAAAGCTGAAAGGGTGAGAGAACGCATTGATGCTCCTATGCAAAAGTTTCCTATTTTACCCGCTTTTAACATAGCCTTAACTAAAATTGCGTAATTGCATCCAATAAAGGATTTTACACATGGTAGTAACCAGATTTGCCCCAAGCCCGACGGGATATTTACATATCGGCGGATTACGCACGGCACTCCTTAGCTATCTCTGGGCACGCCGCAACAATGGGAAATTTTTGCTCCGCATTGAAGATACCGATTTCAGCCGTAACGATGAAGCGGCCGCTCTTGCGATCGTCGAAGCGTTTAAATGGGTGGGACTAGAGCATGATGGGACAATCGAATACCAATCGAGCCGTTTGGCAATCTACCAAGAGTATACTCAAAAGCTCCTAGATAGCGGAAAAGCGTACAAATGTTACATGAGCCGCGAAGAACTCGATGCTCTGCGTGAAGAGCAGATGGGGCGTAAAGAGAGAGCAAAATACGACAACCGCTACCGCGATTTTACAGGGACACCTCCAGAGGGGTGTGAAGCGGTTATACGTATTAAAGCACCACTAGAGGGGTCGATTACTGTACATGACGGTGTCAAGGGAGACGTTGTTTTCAATGTTGAGGATATTTTGGATGATTTCATCATTGCCCGTGCCGACGGGACCCCGACCTATAACTTCGTAGTCGCGGTCGATGATGCTCTCATGGGAGTAACCGATGTTATCCGAGGTGATGATCACCTCTCAAATACCCCTAAACAGATCGTTGTTTATGATGCGCTCGGCTTTGCTATACCGCGCTTTTTCCATGTTCCGATGATCCACAACCATGAGGGGAAAAAGCTCTCTAAGCGTGATGGTGCAACCGATGTGATGATGTACAAAGAGATGGGATATGCTCCTGAAGCGTTGCTCAATTTCCTTGTCCGTTTAGGATGGAGTCATGGCGATCAGGAGATTTTTTCGATGGCAGAGATGCTGGAGTTATTCGATCCGAGCGATATTAACCGCTCCGCATCGGTGTACAACGTCGAGAAACTCGATTGGCTCAATGCCCACTATATCAAAAATACCCCGAATAACAAACTGTGCGAACTCTTGGAGTTTCACGGGGTAATGCTCGTAAGCCATGATAAAAAAGAGATTTTGCTCGATGCGCTCAAAGAACGTTCCAAAACATTGGTCGAGATGGCTGCTCAAATTAATGAAATTTTGGTGCGTCCGGAAGGGTTCGATGAAGCGGCACTCAAAAAAGGGTATAAAGAGGAGTCTAAAGCGATCCTCATAGTATTTGCTGAAGCACTCAAAAACGGCGGAGAACTCCATTTGCCGAGCGACTATCATCATGTGATGGAATCAGTTGTCGCACAGTTGGAGATCGGTTTCGGGAAAATCGGGCAACCGCTTCGTATTGCACTGATGGGGAAACTTTCAGGTCCGGGATTAGATACGGTTATGGCGATTATTGGAGTCGATGAGACGTTGGCGCGGATTGATGCGCTTTTAGCACATTAATAACGAATTTTTCCCAGAGAGGGATTCAATCCCCTCTTTTTCGCTTCACGCAAAAACCGCTTATACCCTCTCTCTTCTTTGATCCCGACTTTATAACTGATAAATTTTAGATAATGGGTGATTTGCACAGGACTAAGTCCACTTCGGCGAGACGCTTCCATGAGTATGTAATAGGGGATTTTTACCTTTTTAGAAATAAATGCACGGCTGAGACGACGCAGCTCATCGGTGTGATGATGGGTGCACAGCAGGGCAAAGACGAACGGCAAGCCTGTTCGCTTATACCAAAGCTCTCCCAGATCGGTATGTTCCCCACCACTGTAATAGTAGCGAAGTGCTTTATCCCCGATCAATACCTCTCCGTGAACCTCTAAAATCTGAGCAAGTAGGTTGGAGGTTGCGGAGTCGGCATCCGCTTTGTCGGCATTGGGGAGAGAGAGGACACTGAGCACTTCGCACTGTGCGACGATCCCGACCCCGAAGTAATGGCAGTTTTTGGCGGTAATGCTGGAGATAAAGGCTGCATCGATCCGGCGCATAGCAAACTCGCGATTGAGGGCAGAGGGAACCCCTTTATGATAATGGAGGCTCTGGTGAAATCGGGTGCTTCGGGCGTAGCGCTTGATAAAGACGTGAAAAGGGAGGAGATTTATAAAATCAATTTTTCCGAAAATCAAACTCATTCCTCTGTAAACTTCTGCCTTGATAGAGGCAAGCTTTAGTGCCTTAGCGGCTAGCGTAGCCAAAGGGATGAATTCCTTTGGCGTTCAAAATATAGTGTATTATACTTAACCCAAAGTAAATAAGGGAG
>JBFYRD010000017.1:0-3299 GCA_041302405.1 Sulfuricurvum sp. | reverse complement strand
ATTTTGGGAGGGTTCCTACAGTGATGTCAAAAAAGAGCTAAAAGGGCGTTACCCAAAACATTACTGGCCCGATAATCCGCGCACCGCTGAAGCGACAAGTAGAACAAAAAAATATATGGGTAACTAACTTTATCCGTTCGCCCTGAGCCCGTCGAAGGGTGAAGTTCATGGTTCGACAGGCTCACCACGAACGGGACTAGATTGATAATTTCAAATACTCACCCGATCTTCCATCGCCTTACTCAGTGAGAGAATATCAACATTCTCCAAACTCACCCCCGTCGGAACTCCCTGTGCAATACGGCTAAAACGAACATCACAATCAACAAGTTTATCTTCGATGTAAAGCATCACCCCTTGGTTGGCAATCGATGGAGTGAGGGCAAAAATCACCTCTTTAATCCCGCTTTGGATAATCCCGCGCAGATGAGAGATGTCAAGTTCTTCGATGGACTCTAGGACAAAATACCGACCGTCAAAAAGGGCATTCTCTTCAAACGTCAAAATATCTTTGGCATTTTCGACGATACAGAGAATCTCGTGATTACGTCGCTCATCACTGCAAATCGAGCAGAGTTCATCTTCGCTCAGTCCGCCGCAGGATCGGCATTTTTTCAGACTTGTGATCGCATTTTCGATAGCATGGGCGAGTTTAAGAGCACCAAAACTGTCATGCATAACCATGTGGTACGCTAAACGGGTAGCGGACTTTTGCCCGACGGTGGGAAGCTGTTGAAGGGCATCGACAAGGCGGTTAAATTTCTCTAAGGAACGTTTCATAGACGTATTGTAGCAAAGCTTGTTCCAAAAATAGTTTAGTCTTAATGACTCAATTAAGCTAACACTCTTTTTGACATGGTATAATTGCGCGAAAAATATGTTTTCGGAGTCAATTCGTGGAAAATTTGAGTTATTATGAAATTTTAGAAGTCACCAAAAATGCCAATGGTGATGAGATCAAAAAAGCGTACCGCAAAATGGCGAAACTTTACCATCCTGACCGTAATCCGGATGATGAGAGTGCAGAACATAAGTTCAAACTCTGTAATGAAGCCTATCAAGTTTTGAGCGATGAGCAACAACGTGCACGTTATGATCGTTACGGTAAAGAGGGTCTCCAAGGGGGCGGTGGTCGACGTCAAAGCGGTGGGT
Source organism: Sulfuricurvum sp. (assembly GCA_041302405.1). Taxonomy (GTDB): domain Bacteria; phylum Campylobacterota; class Campylobacteria; order Campylobacterales; family Sulfurimonadaceae; genus Sulfuricurvum. The sequence goes on along the minus strand of JBFYRD010000017.1, from coordinate 2,147 downwards.
TTGATGATTTAGGCTCTATTTTCGAAGAGATGTTCAACGGGTTTGCCGGAGGCGGTCGCAAACAATCACGTGCGGCAACCGATAAATTCCCGCTCGATATGGGTGTTGAGATGCGTGTGAGCTTCAAAGAGGCAGTTTTCGGATGTGAAAAAGAGGTAAAATTTACCACCAAAAGCTCGTGTAAAACCTGCAAAGGGACCGGAGCAAAAGAGGGAAAAGTAACCACTTGTAGCCAGTGTGGCGGAAAAGGGCAAGTGTATGTGCGCCAAGGGTTCATGACCTTCTCACAAACCTGCCCTGCCTGTCATGGCGAGGGGACGATGGCAAGTGAGAAATGTGGTGATTGTAAAGGCAAAAGCTATACAGAGAGCCAAGAGAGTGTTACGGTAAAAGTACCTGCGGGTATCGATACCGGAAACCGTCTGCGTGTTTCAGGTCGAGGAAATACGGGGAAAAGTGGTGTACGCGGTGATATGTATGTGACGTTTGAAGTCGAAGAAGACAGCCACTTTATCCGTAACGGCAACGATATTTATCTCGAAGTTCCCGTGTTTTTCACCCAAGCGGTTCTCGGAGAAGATATTACGATACCATCGCTTAACGGCGAAATAACGCTAGAACTTGAAACAGGAACTAAAGACGGTCAACAGTACCGTTTCCGTGGCGAAGGGGTTGCTGATGTTCATGGACGCGGCAAAGGGGATTTGATCGCCCAAATCCACCTCACCTACCCTAATCGTCTCAATTCAGCACAAGAAGAGTTACTCCAAAAACTCCAAGAGAGTTTTGGGATTGAATCCAAACCGCATGAGTCACTGTTTGAATCAACGTTTGAGAAAGTAAAAGGGTGGTTTAAATAAATAGCCGTCCTTCACTCTGAGGGAAATGGTAAACTAAATTTAGATGTTCCATTCTGCGCTGCTCTCTTTTTGTGGCGGAGGTATCATTTGAACAAAATTTCGTATCTCTTTAATCAATTGAAGTTGTTTCATATTGAGCCATTCTCTCAAAAAACTTCCATTATGCACATCATACCCGATACTAAATGCCGCTTTCATCTGCATTCCCTCTTCAACGGCTATCGTATAGAGCCAAGCGGCATGAACCGATATTTTACTAGGTGAAAGAAGCAATTCCAAGCTGATAGTTTTTCCTTGCAGCGATGATAGCGCAAGTAAAAGCGCTCCGTTATCCGTTAGAATCGATACCCCTTTTTCTGAAAGATCATGTAAAATAGCGGTATATTTTTTACCCTTAATAGTTAAAATTATTTGATCGTCAGAGGATGTACTGTATCGTATAACCTGACGGAGGTGAAATCCATCTTTGATGATTTCAAGATGATTTAACCAAATCATTGATTGGGATAAATCATATCTGCTCACTCTTCCCACAACCATTTTGTCCCGTCGATTTCCGATTAGCCACTTTACCCCAATCTGTGCAGCAGACAACTGTTTTTTTTCAACGCGTACAGCAATTTCTCCATCAGAGTTATCTGTGATAGAAGACTCGGCTTTAATCGGAATCCCTTTATACAACACGATTGATGGATAATGGCTATTTGTCCAATCGCCAAGAGCTTGATTCAGCAATGGATGATAGCCATCCTCACTTAGGTGTTGGTGTGCTACTACCATTTTATCTTGACGCAATTCCCTCAAAGAACGTGTTTTATCAATGGTACTTATCGATTCATCACTTACGCGGACGATTACGAATACTGAAATAGTATCGTATGATTGGCGGTCAATTTGGAAGTGTTTATCACGGTATAAAAAAAGATTATTGTGCAAGAAAAAATCGCATAAAGATTCATCTGAAAAGTTTTCTAATCCAACCATTCCACCAATGATCTGAATCATTTCAATACTCCCTAAATTTTGGAGGAGCAAGACATTTCGGAGATGATCGTTAACAAAAAAAAGTTTCCGATCTTTAAAAAACATCACCCCGACCGGGAGATGCTTATACGCGTCAAAAAGTTCTTTTAACGCTTCGCTCATACATTTACTTTGTACTGCGTTTCGGATATGCCATCGCAATGATGAGGGCGATTATCGCATAAGTCCAAGGTACAAAATCAGGTACAGGAACGGGATCCCCTTTTGCGTATGAATGAAGACCTGCAAGATAGTAGTTTACCC
>JBFYRD010000016.1:0-4711 GCA_041302405.1 Sulfuricurvum sp. | reverse complement strand
AATAGAGCGATAATATAGCCACTATTCCGAACAGATAAAAGAATACTCCCATTGAAACCGCTGCTTTTACCCGACTCATATTCCAACGATCGATCAAGTACTGAACCATCGGTTCAACAAGTGAGACTGAAGAGGTGAGTCCGGCAAATGCCAATGCTACGAAAAACAAAACAGCCAGTACATTCCCCACTAATCCCATCGCATGAAATACCGAAGGAAGTGAGATAAAGACAAGCCCCGGCCCTTTGGCAGGTTCCGCACCGTATTGAAATAAAAAGGTAAAAAGAACCAATCCTGCCGCCAAAGCAATCAGCGTATCGGTCGCGATAACAAATAAAGAGGCGCGGACGATATTGCTATCTTTCGCCAACGATGCCGAATAGATCATAATTGCCCCCATACCGAGAGAGAGGGTAAAAAACGCATGTCCTACAGCTACTGCAAATGCTTCGGAAGTGAGCTTGCTCCAATCAGGGACAAACATATACGATAATGCCTTCGTAAAACTCTCCAAATTCATCGCATAAATGAGCATCCCCGCAATAATCATCATCAATGCCGGCATTAAAATAAGATTGAATTTTTCAATCCCCCCCTTGATCCCTCGTACCAAAACGGCAGTCACAATGATAAATGCAAGGGTATGAAAAAATATTTGTGTCCCAAGCCCTTGTGTCATGAGAGTGTTATAAACCCCCTCAGCTTCGGGAATCGAAGAAGGGAGTGTTCCGAAAGAGAGGGTAATGTAGTAGAAAATCCATCCGATAACTACAGAGTAATAAAACATTACCAATGTTCCGGAGAGTCCCATAAATCCCGCATATTTCCATCTCTCTTTGTGACGCGGAGCCAACTCTTCAAATGCTCCGACACCATCACGTCTCCCCAGATACCCGATCAGTATCTCCGCAATCATTACCGAAAATCCAACCAATGCAACGGTCAACAAATAGACCAGAACAAATGCACCCCCGCCATATTCACCTGTAATATAGGGAAATTTCCAGATATTTCCTAATCCGACCGCCGAACCTGCGGCAGCCATCAAAAATCCCCACCGGCTAAAATGTGCTATCTTCATTCTGTTCCTTCATCCGCTTTCTTAGTGAATCATTAGCAAAATTGATTCCTTATTCTGTGAATTATAGCAAAATCATAAAGGCTATTGACATTTCCTAGATTTTCAACTATAATTTCGCCTCACTAATTAGCTCACTTGAGTAAAGTTAGATGAAGGTCGGGGCGTAGCTCAGTCTGGTTAGAGTACTTGGTTTGGGACCAAGGGGCCGGAGGTTCGAGTCCTCTCGCCCCGACCATGTTTTTTTCTTTTTGTTTTATTTCAAACACAGATTCTTTATATATAGATGGTGGAATTAGCTCAGTCGGTTAGAGCATCAGGTTGTGGTTCTGAGGGTCGTGGGTTCGATTCCCATATTCCACCCCATTTGTTTCTGGTTTGAAGCACCTTTGATACACGATGTTTTAGAAGGCGATTGTGCGTTCGTAGCTCAACTGGATAGAGTAACGGACTTCGGATCCGTAGGTTATAGGTTCGAACCCTATCGGGCGCACCATATATACTCACGCGTCCTTAGCTCAGCTGGATAGAGCAATGCCCTTCTAAGGCATCGGTCAGAGGTTCGAATCCTCTAGGGCGTACCACCTTAGACTTTTTTTATGTGCGCGGATGTGGTGAAATTGGTAGACACGCCAGACTTAGGATCTGGTGCCGCAAGGTGTGAAGGTTCAAGTCCTTTCATCCGCACCACCAACGATCGATAAACCCCTATTTATATGGGCATCGGTAGACTTCTTTAAAAACAAAAATCAAAATATTTTTCTTTTCAAGCCTTCAAGTGTACACATTTAATTTCATCGTAGCATCAATAGTGTATACCCATCGTGATCATTATTCAAAAGATATGCAAAATCGCTTTTCCAATCTTGCTTTTATACTCGTCACTTTTTACTGCTTCTTCATCAGTTGGATTGACGATAACACCAGCTTCAAAAAGAATTGCTGGTGCTTTTGCATTTTTAAGAACTTTTAAATCATCAAAAACATAAATACCCAATTTTCTATCCAATAGCTCTCTATTTTCTCCCGAAATCTTCTCTGCATGATGCAACGACGGAGTCAACCCCTGTTTTAGAAGAGCTTCTCCAAAGTTTTTTGCATATTCTAATGATTCTGTAAAATAAGGATTTTTTCGAGAGATAAAAATAGAAAAACCTGACGCATAATTACTGCTTGGACACCTAAATTTGTCTCTTTTAATAAAGCGTTCTTGTACTGAGTCATGATGGAGGGATAAAAATAAATCTTTTTGAGTACTTGATTTATAGCGTTCTTGGAAGCTGATTTCTCTTTCTGCCATCATACTTACTTTAATCCTAGAATGATTCGCAAGATACTTTAGCAGATAACTTCCAAGTGCAACATTATAATTGTACTCTTTCTCGCAGTTAGCACTCAAAGCTCCGTATTTGGTAGGAGTATGACCGATATCCAGCATCAAATTAAATGCTAATACCGATCTTGTCAGTAATGCAACACCAACCAAATAACGCAACATTTAATGCAAACTTTGTAAATACGCCGTTCTTTCTTTTGTCATACGAACCAACATAAGCATATAGCTATTTGAACCTTTTGCCCCAGCAGTACTGAGTTTTTGGTCACGCATGCTGATCCAATTTTTTTGATCTGCTTTTAGTTGTTCTTTTCCTTCTTTAGACAATGTTTTTCTTAAAGAAGAAAATACCTTATTCAATTCGTTATCAACAGAAGAATATGCAGGACTAATACGCTTCATAGCGAGATAATCGTCATCAGATAGTTTTACTGCCGAATCAAAACTATGTGTAGCTGTACTATTGATTACCAAACTATTGCAATCCAATTCCCATTTTCCAGTTTGTTTAGCTTTGATTGAAACTACTTTTCCAGATTCCTCCAGCGCATTCAAACGATTGACAATAACTTCTTTGTCCCAGATGTAACAAATACCGTAAACACCTTTTGATGTTTGGATACCATATCCACCACCCGCTTCATCATGTGTACTGATAATCGTACCTGAAAGTGTTATCTCCCTGCCAAATGCCAAAGAGATAAACAACAAAAACAATACACTAAACTTTTTCATTTTTAATCCTAATAATCTTGTGTTGCTTCTGCTTCCGGAGCATATTCTTCTTCAGCTGGATCATCTGCATATGGAGCCGCCGGTGCCGCTGCATCAGCTTCATAAGCTTCGGTAGCCACAGGTGCAGCAGCTTCTTCAGCTATAGGTGCAGTATTACTAGCATATGCAGATTTTAACTCGGCAACAGGATCAAATTCATCCTCAGTGCTGAATGATTGATTAACACTCCAACCAATTAAAATAGCAATAGCAATAGCAATACCGACAATACCGATCAATAGTTTTTTATCTGTAGCATCATACTCATCATTTTCTGAATCAGCTGGACGTGTATTTTTTTCAATACGTAACAATACTAAGATCATAACAAATAAAGCAAAAATGACAATACCTGCTCCAACAGCACTGTAGCCCATCATTTTATTTGCTTGATCAACAAGATTTTTTTGCTCAGCCAATGCTTGTTCATGTGCATGTTTATTTTTAAAAAGAGTTAGAAAAATATCGATTCGATCAAGATATTTATCTTTAACAAACGTTTTTGTAAGTTCATCCAACTTTGTAAGCGCATCTACTTTAGTATCATGATCATATTCTGCGACATTGTTTAGAAGAATATCAGTCATTTTACCAAGACTCTCATTGTACCCTTCACTACCAATTACAACATTTTGGGATGCAAGAGCTTTTTTTGCTATTGATTCCGCCAGCTTTTTGAGTTCTGCTTCTTCAGGATCTTCTTCCACTGCTACAGTGGCATTAGCATTATTAACCGCCCCATCTACTTTTACTTCTGGTTTTAATACCTCTTCAATCTCTTCTTTGGCAACTTGGACGCTTTTTGCTTCTGCATCCATAGATGTGTTGATCGATGTATAAAGTCCCGCTATAGTGGCGATCAAAGCCAAAAAGGCAACAAAGAACGTAATTGATCTAACGATTCGGAAGAAAATTTTCTTTTCTACTCTTTCAAATAAAGTCACTCGCATCTCCATAATTAAAATTAATGTATTCTACATTAAAATTAACTTGTTTATGCTTTACATATTTAAAACTAAACCACCAATAACTAAAGAATTGAATAATAATATTTGATCTTTTGCGCCATCAGTATTCGTCTTTCATGTAAAAAATCATCATAATGGGCAATCTCTTTATTTTCCATACCTGTTGGAATACAATGCATTGCTAAATTCTTTAGCAATAGTTCTTTATCCATAATACCACCGTACACCGCATTGCCAGTTTCGCATTGTTCCAAAAGTTGTGAAAAATATAAAGAAGGTACTTTATCAGCTATGGCGATGTTAATCTCACTTTGCATCATCACATAATTAGCTATTTGGTTGTATCTTCCTTGGGACAATCCATTGCTTTTGAGGTAATTGCGTGGGAATAAATGGTGAACATCGCCACGGTGCGTAATTAGCTCTCTGACAGTTATATCCTTTGATAAAAAACCTTTGTCGTTAGCATGAACCTGTGATGCCAGATATACTTTGAAAAACGGGCTGCTGGCTACGGATGTATTCATTTCTTGAGGTAATCCTGCATCCCAAAAC
>JBFYRD010000083.1:0-3112 GCA_041302405.1 Sulfuricurvum sp. | reverse complement strand
AAGGGCTGGGATGAGTTATAAAGTCGGTGACATCATCCTCATCTCTTTCCCCTTCACAGATCTACTCTCCGCTAAAAAAAGACCTGTACTTATTATCAAAGATGAAAACGAATACGGAGATATCGTTTGCTTTCAAATCACTTCAAATGCTAGACAATCAAATCTATATGAGATTAATCCCGATAATCTTTCAGAGGGAGAATTAAAACTCCGTTCATTTGTAAAATACGATAAATGTTTTACGATTTCAACCCAATACGCCGATAAAAAACTCGCTCAGATTAACAAAATAGGATTAGACAAAATCAAAAATCTGTTTTGTGATGAAATATTTTAATAGTCTTCTTGACTAACGCCATTCCCGTTCGTGGTGAGCTCGTCGAACCATGAACTAGACACCATGTGAACGGTATCTCTCGTCATTCCGTACTTGATACGGAATCCATAGCTTTCCACTCACTTGAAACTTCTTCGTATGAAATCGTCTCTTCATTTTTTCGTTCATCAAAGGCTTTTAGTGTCAACAACACGATATATACTATAATATTCCCAATCAGTCTAAATTAAGACTTAATTTAGTACCATATTTCACTATTAACAAAGGATTGACTATGAATTTAGCGACCGACATCCGTCCTATCAGCTATCTCAAATCCAAAACTGCCGATGCACTTTCGTACGTAAACGACTCGCATCGCCCCCTCATCATCACCCAAAACGGCGAAGCAAAAGCGGTGATCCAAGATATCGAAAGCTACCAAAAGATGCAAAATGCTTTAGCACTTTTAAAACTGATGGCACAGAGTGAAGAGGATATTAAAAATAATCGCTTTGAATCCCAAGAGAGCTTTTTTGAACAAATTGAGCAAAAATTAGCGTAATGAACTTCAGTGTTTTTTGGACGGACACAGCACAAGGTGATCTCTCTGCTCTCGTAGAACACATTGCTCAAGACTCCCCACAAAATGCCCGTACTATTTTCCATACCATCCGCGAATGCGCCAGAAATCTCAACCATTTTCCGCAAAGAGGGCGAATTGTCCCTGAACTTGCTGATATTGGTATTTTGACCTATCGTGAACTTATCATTGAAAGATGGAGGCTCATCTATAAAATCGATAAAGATCACGTTTTTGTGACAGCTCTGTTTGATAGCAGACAAAATATGGAAGATATTTTATTTCAACGGCTCATTAGAAGTTAATCTTTCGATATACCCTTATCTTCCCCTCAGTCCCCACTCAACAACTCTATATTATAATTGCACCAATACTTTACGCATCGTAACACACTAAGGAAACACTCCATGGGATTATCAATCGGACTCGTAGGACTACCAAACGTCGGAAAATCAACTACTTTTAATGCACTTACCAAAGCACAAAACGCCGAAGCAGCAAACTATCCATTCTGTACGATCGAGCCGAATAAAGCTACCGTTCCGGTTCCTGATATCCGTTTAACTGCATTGGCTAAAATCGTAAACCCTGAGCGTATCCAACACTCCACCCTCGATTTCGTTGATATCGCAGGTCTCGTTAAGGGAGCAAGTAAAGGTGAAGGGTTGGGAAATAAGTTTCTCTCTAACATCCGCGAAACAGAAGTAATCCTACAAATTGTCCGCTGTTTCGAAGATGATAATATCGTTCACACGGAAGGGCGTATCGACCCGTTGCTTGACGTCGAAATCATCGAAAATGAACTTATTTTTGCCGATATCGAAGTCCTCACAAACCGAATAGAGCGTCTAAAAAAGCAGGCTAAAAATGAAAAAGATGCTGCTGTAATGATGGCATTTGCCGAAGAACTGGCAGAGTTTTTGGCAGAGGGTAACCTTGCTCGTAACTTCCCAAAAGCGGATAGTGAAATGTATGAAAAGCTGATGAATGAAGTACGTCTTTTAAGTGCTAAAGAGATCATGTACGGAGCAAATGTCGATGAAGACGGACTCACGGAAGATAACGAGTATGTTCAACGTCTCCGCGAATATGCAGCAAAACACGGATGCGAAGTAATCAAACTCTGTGCTAAAATCGAAGAAGAGCTCGTCGGTATGGAAGATGATGAGCGTGACGAATTCCTCCGTGATATGGGTGTCGAAGAATCAGGTTTGGAGCAAATCATCCGCAAAGGGTTCGATAAACTCGGACTCATGAGCTACTTTACTGCGGGTGTCAAAGAGGTACGTGCATGGACGATTCATAAAAATACGACTGCTCCGAAAGCGGCCGCCGTTATCCATCACGACTTTGAAAAAGGGTTTATCCGTGCCGAAGTGATCGGGTATGAAGATTTTGTTGCCTGCGGCGGAGAAGCCAAATCTAAAGAAGCAGGAAAAATGCGTTTAGAAGGAAAAGAATATATTGTGCAAGATGGTGATATCATGCATTTTAGATTCAATGTATAATTAATCTCATTGCCCTTTGAGGGCACCCCCACTTTTTGCAGGAGTTCTCTATGTCTCTCAAATACGTCGGCCCAAAACCTCTTGTTTCTGCATACGGGATCACATTTGATCTCAATAAAGAAGATAAATTTATTTATTTAAGTATCGTAGCAGAATTGATCCAAGCACTCGATCACGACTATGAAGCCAACCAACGCTACACTTATCTGGCAATGTCAAAACCTCTTGATGCTGAAACAATCTTTAAAATCATCGCGAACCAAGACTCTGATCTTCTTTCCAAAATTGAAGAACGTCGCAAAATCGCTGAAAATGAAGTTCAAAATGAGTTGCAGCGCGCCCATGAAAATAAAGTAATATGTGAAGAAGAACGAGTCGTTCTAATACGAAACATTGAACTTTTACGCAGTTATCAAATAAATCGAGCTGTTAACAAAACGGTCTATTATGCTGGTATTCACATCATAGCCCTAGAAATTAAACGAGGGCACATCGATTATATCAATGCACCTATGTTCCCTAAATTCTTACACGTATTCCATTCAATTCAAGGGGCATTGGGCAAACTTCGCCCCTCAATCGATAGTTCAATCGATATTCATCAACGTGACGAGCATCTAGAAGTTCGTTTAGATATTAGCTCTAAACATTAAGACGCCCGATCGTCTGCGCAAAGCGGACGTTATGTCCAGGTGATATTCCAAA
>JBFYRD010000015.1:0-5422 GCA_041302405.1 Sulfuricurvum sp. | reverse complement strand
TCTTTCGTATCGCCGCGCACTCCATAGATTAAATCGATACTGAGGTGTTTGTATCCGATTGCTGAAGCGGTACGAATCGCTTCGAGGGCGTGTTGCGTATGGTGCGCACGTCCAAGCGTTTTGAGTTTTTCATTATTAAAACTTTGAACCCCGAAGCTAAGGCGATTCACCCCTAATTCAAACATCCCCTCTAGCCATGTCCGAGTTGCACTGTTGGGATTGGCTTCGGAGGTGATTTCACAATTTTTGACCAAATAAGGATCAATCATCTCAAATAAGGGTCTATAAAGAGAAGGTTCTATCGTAGAGGGAGTTCCTCCCCCGATGAAAATACTCTCAATGGGATTTGAAGTGCTAACATTGAAACGGAGAATCTCAGATTTAAGCTGAGTGAGAAGGGAATTCATATACGCTTCGCGGTATGAAAATTTATCGACATAAGAGTTAAACGCACAGTACGAGCATTTGCTATCGCAAAAAGGGATGTGAATGTATAAAAGCATATGTGATTATAGTATTTTTAATAGCGAATAGTTTACAATACTCCTCCAAAATAGACTTAAAGATGGCGAATGACCGAAAAAAAGTTCTACCGACCGAATGTGGCGGCGATTATTGTCTCTCATGAGTATCCTGAGACCAAAGATATTTTTATCGCCGAGCGGAGTGATTTGGAGGGGGTATGGCAGTTTCCTCAAGGGGGAATTGATGAAGGGGAGTCAGCAGAGCAAGCACTTTTTCGTGAGCTAGAAGAAGAGATCGGTACTAAAAAAGTAGAGATCATCGCCGAGTACCCTGAGTGGATCGCTTACGATTTCCCAGCCCATGTCGCCGCCAAAATGGCTCCGTATGCGGGACAAAAACAGCGCTATTTTTTAGTACGGCTTAAACAAGGGGCTAAAATCGATTTGGATACAAAACATCCTGAATTCAAGGCGTATCGATTTGTCAAGATTGATGAGTTGCTGACTCACATCGCCCATTTTAAAAAACCGGTTTATGAACGTGTTATTTCTCATTTTAGAACCAAGGGGTATCTGTAATGCTAATTGTCCAAAAATTTGGTGGAACCAGTGTCGGCGATTTGGAACGAATCCAAAATGTTGCTACGCGTGTTTCACGAACACTTAAAGAGGGTCACCAGGTTGTAGTTGTTGTTTCTGCTATGAGTGGTGAAACGAACAAGCTTATCGCGTATGCGGAGCATTATACTTCTACCCCTGAGCGTAGTGAAGTGGATATGCTTCTAAGTTCCGGGGAACGTGTAACGGCTGCATTGCTCTCTATTGCTCTAAACGCAATGGGACACAGTGCTGCCTCTATGAGCGGACGCCGTGCGGGTATTGTTACCGACAGCATTCACACCAAAGCACGGATTGAGAGTATCGATCCTAGTGCCATGCACGCAGAGCTTGCAGCGGGTAAAGTGGTGGTTGTCGCGGGATTCCAAGGGGTAAGCGAAAGCGGTCAGGTAACCACTCTCGGACGTGGGGGATCGGATCTTTCAGCTGTTGCTTTAGCAGGGGCTTTGAAAGCGGATTTGTGCGAAATCTATACCGATGTCGACGGTATTTATACCACCGATCCGCGTATCGAGCCTAAGGCACGTAAAATGGATATGATCAGTTATGATGAGATGTTGGAACTTGCATCTCTCGGAGCTAAAGTACTTCAAAATCGTTCAGTTGAACTCGCAAAAAAATTAAACGTTAACCTCGTAACCCGATCCAGCTTTAGTGACGCGGAAGGGACACTTATCACAAAGGAAGAGAATATTATGGAACAACCACTTGTCAGCGGAATCGCACTCGATAAAAACCAAGCACGTGTATCTTTGAGCGGAGTTATTGACCGTCCCGGAATTGCTTCAGATATTTTTACCCGTTTGGCCGATAACAGTGTGAATATCGATATGATTATCCAAACTTCAGGACATGATGGCAAAACGAACCTCGATTTTACCGTCCCGAAAACAGAATTGATCGATGCGAAAAAAGTGGTCGAAATGTTTATCGCCGAAGATGAAATTTCAGAAGCATCGTACGACGAAAATATTTGTAAAGTCTCTATCGTCGGTGTCGGGATGAAATCGCATACCGGTGTCGCGGCAAAAGCGTTCCAAACGATGGCACGTGAAAATATCAATATTATGATGATCTCTACCTCCGAGATCAAAGTATCGATGGTAATCGATGAAAAATACGCAGAGTTAGCGGTTAGATCATTGCACAGTGCTTACGCGTTGGATCAATAAGTGCGCAAATTTGATCAGTGGACATTAGAATCGATCCGCTCTGTAGGAGCATCAATGAGCTGGTTCGAAGAGCAGCGTTTTGAATGGACTCCTGCACTCGCTAATGCCATGGATCAAATGATGGGGGGGAAAAGTATTGTCCTGGTTACCGATAATGATCGACAATGGTTTTCCCATTACATAACAGCTTCTCTGAACAAACGGACGCAAGATCGGCCTATGATTCCGATCGTTTGCATCGATGCCCTTTATCCTCACTATGATTCTATCAGTGGGGGAGAATCGATTGATATGTTGAGCGATATGCTGGATATCACCTTTAAAGGTGAATACTTCTTTTGGTATATCGGTCGCGGGGATGATCGTCGTGCTGATATTGCCAAACGTAATGCGAACTCTTTGTTATGGATTATGGATGAACGATTTCAAAACGCATTAGTCTTGCGTTCACATGATGAACTTATCGATATCAAATTGCTGCAGCTTTACCGGCTTTTCGATAAAACACTCAGTGCGGTATTATTTGGTGAGATCAATGTTCGAGAATGAGCGAGGCGGTATCCTCATCACCGCCGAGATGGAAGAGCGTGCACGTGAAATCGAAGAATCTCGACATCCTCTGCGTTGCGTCACTTTTATGCGTGATGATTTTAAAATCGAAGATGCTAAAGAAGTCATTAGTGAAGCCTATCGAAGTGAAGAAAATACTAAAACGTTGATTTTAGGTGCTAAAAGTTTTACGATACCGGCACAAAATGCCCTTCTTAAGATTCTGGAAGAACCTCCTCGGAATATTGCTTTTATCCTCCTCGCTCCAAACAAAAGCACTTTCCTCCCCACCGTACGTTCACGGCTCAGCCTAAAGCAAGAGCACAATGAACGTCTCTACGAAGTTTTGCCTATCACTCTTAAAAACCTTGACCTCGCAGGGTTATTTACCTTTGTTAAACAACACGACCGCCTCAAAAAACATGAAGCTAAAGGGTTGATCGAGCAGCTGATGCATCAGGCCATTCATGTCGAAAAATTGTCTCTTACTGCCGTACAGCTCGAAGGATTTGAGAAAGCGCTTCGTTTGATTGAGCTAAACAGCCGTTTGCAAAGTGTGTTGGTTATGGTATTGATGAATTTCCTCAAAGAGCTCAAACGTGGTCGTTGAAAAACTTTCCAACACGATTGATCTGCACCGTGAACTAAAACAGTTAGGCGTTGATGGTGGCGGGGTATCCATTTTAGAAGACAAAGGCTTAGTCCATCTGATTCGTATTCGTGGTTTGCACGTGGGTGCTGCTAATATCCTCAAACAAGATGCCCTCAGTATCGGTGCGGATTTAGCAGTTCCCAGAGGGACGGTGACCGCAACGACGCCGCGCGTGGATACGTTGTTGATTGCAACAGAGCGACAATTGCAAGCGTTGGTGAAAAAAGAGAAGGCACAGCCGTTTGGTCTCAAACAGCTCTCATTAGAACTGGAAAGTTTTTGCCATCTAAAATACAATGAAGAGATCTCTATTATGGGGATTCTCAATGCCAATGATGACAGTTTTTATCATGGGAGCCGATTCCAAGGCTCTGCAGCGATAGAGCGGGTTGAGACAATGATTATGGAAGGGGCTGATATCATCGATTTAGGCGGTGTATCGAGCCGTCCTGGGTCAGTAGCGGTAAGTGCGGAAGAAGAGCTGACGCGTGTACGCCCTATCATCGATGCATTGTATGAACAGTGTCTTTATGAAAAAGCAACGTTTAGTTTGGACAGTTACGCCCCGCTTGTCATTCAGTATGCGCTAGAGCGAGGGTTTCGGATCGTTAACGATATTACTGGATTAGAGAATGATGAGGTAGCACGACTCTGTGGCAGTTACGGTGCAACGGCTGTAATTATGCACATGAAAGGGTCCCCTCAAACGATGCAGGAAAATCCTACTTATGAAAATATCCTGAGTGAAGTGGAAAACTTTTTCCAAGAGCGCCTTGCTAAAGCCTCCTCTTTTGGGATCAAAAAGACGATGCTTGATTGCGGAATCGGATTTGGAAAACGGCTTGAAGACAATCTTGCGCTCATTACCCATCAAAGCCATTTTTTGCGCTTGGGCAAACCGCTTTTAGTCGGGGCAAGCCGTAAATCGTTGATCGATAAAGTTTCCTCTTCATCTTCGAACGATCGTTTGGGTGGGAGTATCGCCATCCATCTTAAAGCACTCGAAGCAGGGGCATCGATTCTTCGTGTTCATGATGTAAAAGAACACGTTCAAGCGGTAAAACTATGGCAGGCATTGAGAGGATGAGATGAGCAATACTATTGTAATTATTACCCTCTCTTTACTCGTTATGCTCTCTCCATTTTTGTCCCGTGTTAGCCGTATACCAGTGGTGGTTGTGGAGATATTATTAGGAAGTTTAGCCGGATATTTTGGTCTATTGGTTGAAAATGAGCTTTTTAAAATTATTGCCAAAGTAGGATTCTTATATTTGATGTTTTTGGCAGGTATGGAGGTGAACCTCAAAGCATTTGGTTTTGAAAAATCGTCTCTCCTGCGACGTACGGTGATTTATTTTGCGATGTTATACGGATGTTCGTTGGCACTCTTTTATTACCTCGATCTCAGTGCTGTTTATCTGGTTGCTTTCCCAATTTTCTCACTGGGGATGTTGATGGCTCTTGTCAAAGAGTATGGCAAAAATGAACCATGGCTGGCACTAGCTCTTAATATCGGGATCATCGGCGAGTTGGTAAGCATCATGGCGCTAACTATTTTAAGCGGAGGGTTGGAATATGGTTTCAACCGTGAATTTGCTTTTGTTTTGGGAGGATTATTTGCCTTTTTAATCGGATTCATCCTCTTTTTTCGTGGAATACGAATTTTATTTTGGTGGTATCCAACCCTAAAAACCCTTATTATGCCCCATGAAGACAGTAAAGATCAAGATGTCCGCTTTTCTATGGCATTGATGTTTATTATGATCGCAGTGATGCTTTATCTCAAAATTGATGTGGTTTTGGGAGCATTTTTGGCAGGAATGTTTATTGCCACCTATTTTAAACACAAAACAGAGCTTCCTGAGAAGCTCTCTTCATTCGGGTTCGGATTTTTGGTACCGATCTTTTTTATCCATGTTGGCTCAACTCTCTCATTAGACGCGTTTGTTGATACTGAAATTTTAGAG
>JBFYRD010000080.1:0-6503 GCA_041302405.1 Sulfuricurvum sp. | reverse complement strand
ATCACCCAATCGGTTGCGCCCATTCCCGGATCGATGATGATCTCTTTTCCATCGATTTTAACAAGATAACAGTTAGTTTGATAATCACCCATTGGTCGCTTCAGAATTTCCATAATTGACTCTTTTTTAGCGGATTGTAACATATATAATATATTAACAAATACTTTTTCTATTTAATAAAAACACAAGAACATTACAATATAATTGATGTTTAAATGTTTGTAATAGTTAGTTTTTACCCTGTAAAAATTATAAAGGTTCTATCATGAATACATTAGAGTGGTTTACACATTTGGAGTCTATTAACGGAAGACAAGAGGTGGCGAAAATGTTTGCCATAGGTGCTTGGAAAATAGATTTTGACGAGAATACGCCTACCTTTATCTGTTATTCGGAACGTGAATGTAAAGGATGCCCAAACTGTTCTGAAAATTGCTGTTTATGTTCGATTGAGAGTACACATAAAATTAGCCATTTTCTCTATTATGAGCAGATGAGAATCTATTGTGCAGAATTTACGGAGTTTTGTTGATCTCGATGACAAGGATAATTAATTATATCATCTCAACAAAAGCGGTGGTTTAATTACGTCGATGATGATGAATTTTATATTTTCTTATCTTTTAATGGTACTGTAATCGTAAAGCAACTCCCCTTGTCTAATGTTGTTGCTTTTAACAACCCTTTCATTCTCAATTCGATGATATTTTTAGCGATATAAAGACCAATGCCTGTTCCGTAAGCATCATGTTTGGTTGTAAAATAAGGGTTGAAAATATCATCGATGATAACATCACTGATTCCGCCACCATTGTCGATAACCTCAATAATTCCTTTATTATTTTTAGAGTGAAATTTGATAAGTATTGCCCCATGCTCAATCGTATGTGCTTTAAGTTGGAGTTTGATTGCATCTATAGCATTATTGAGTAAGATAAGCATTACCTGTTTATATTCATTTTCAAAGCCATCAAAAGAGAGATCGTTTTTGATCGATATTTCAGCGGTTATTTTATTGCTATGAAGCTGAGCCGCGAGAATATTTAAAACTTCTTCGGTACTTTTTTGCGGATCAAAAACGATTGTTTCTCGATCAGGATAGAGGAATTTACGAAAATCATCGATTGTTTGTGACATATAGGTGATATTAGAGGTAATGATGCTCATCTTATCATGAAACTCTTCTGTATTGATCGACCCAAGGGAGTATTGTGTTTCCAAATTGGCTGCTGCGAGTCCGATGATGTTGAGTGGTTGACGCCACTGATGAGCAATTGATTCGAGCATCTCTCCCATGGCGGCTTGTCTGGATTGATGGATCAGTAAACGCTCTTGCTTTTGCTGTTTTTCGATCTCTTCTTTCACCCGTTTTTCGAGTTCTGTATTAAACGATTCGAGCTGGATTCGTTGCTTGTTTAAAATTTCGAGACTCTCTTCGAGATGGAGTTGCATTTTTTTGAGCTCTGTTATATCGCGTCCCGCACCTACGGTTCCGATAATTTTTCCATCCTTGTCATAAAAAGGAGCTTTATACACTTCTAGATAAAGCAATTCCCCTTTTACATTTCCGTACTCTTCGAACTTCATAGGTTTATTGTTTTCTATGACAATCAGATCGGAATTAAAACACAACTCTCCGAATGTATGCCAATCGGGTTTATCACTGTGTGACTCTCTCTCGCGCAGAGCGAAAAATAAGTCATTTTTTCCTATTGGCTCATTTGTATCTTTTGCCATCAACAAGCCGTCACATATTGCTTGGTTTACATAAAGATACTTTCCATCAACCTCTTTGACCCACAACATATCAGGGAGATTTTGTGTTAAAAGTTTCAAGAGTTCTGAATTGTGTTCTTTTAAATCTGAAATCTCAAATGACAAAGTATTTCCCTTTTGCAGGTATGGCATGGATGGATAAAAATATAGTAGTATCTTACTATATTGTACGCTTCTTTTGAAAGCTGTTTAGAAGAATGATACGCTAGATATCAGGCAAACTTTTTGCGCATTATTCTAAAATGTAAAAAGGAAATGATCACTATCACACCCATTAGCATAACAAATTGAGAGGTTTCCAACCCTGCAGATTTAGCACCGAGTGCGAATCCAAGAAGCATCAAGATAAAAAGGGTCATAAATCGGGAAAAAAGTTTGGTTGTTTTCATAGTCATAATCTTATTAAAATATTTGGAATAACTAGATCGGCAGAATAATGATTTAGTTTAATACTAAATTAGCTCGTGAAGATAGAGTAGAAATCAAAGGGTATTTCACCGTACCGAAACATTCAATGCCAAACAGCACAAAGGCTCATGTTTAGAATGATTCGGATTTCTTAGAACGGGATGGTTTATAAAACAATACAGAACTGAAGAATCTCGTAACTTAGGGGTTTTATTCCGTTTTTGCTTTAACGGATGTTGCCCCTTCGTTTACTTCCCCTTTAGTCCAAGTTGTTGCACTCGAAGTATCTTCTTTCATCCCTTTCCAAGTAGCTGAGCATCCTGTGCAGAGTAATAATGCGGTAGCGATAAGTAGTGTACGTTTCATGTGGATCCTTTTTTAGAATGAATTTAGATCATTATATCATTTAAAATAACATTTATAGTTAATTATTGTAATTAAAATGATAAATAAGAATTTGCTAGTTTAATTTAGGTTAAATTTCTGTCTCGTGACTCTTCCCCAATAGGGATCATCATAGCTCTCTTCGGTATACTCTGTCTCATTAAAAGAGTTTATTGTTTTCCGCCAAAATGCGGTGGCGTACTCAGCTCCCTGAATCTGTTTAATCTCCCACTCTCCGGGGTAACTTTTCCAGATAGCGTGGGCAAAGCGTATTCCGAGACCGTTTTTCCGAAAATAGGGTACAACATAAAATTCGCATACCTCGTAGCGATGAGCTCCTTTGCACTTGATCGCGGCGATTCCGGCGGGAGTATCATCAATTAGAAGCAGGAAGCCTATGGTATCGCCACCTAGATGGGTATCGAGTTCGAACAGTCCTGAACCATTCGGTTTTTTACCCGTAATCGGTGAGAACTCGGCTTCGTAGCATTGCACGAGGTTGTGATAGATAGGGGAATTGGTTTCGGTAAAAGGGGTGATTTTCATGGAATTTGGTAGTATATTTACACCTTCATGATACGCTGACGCATATTTACCGCGAACACCTTTGCTGAAATCGTACTCTTCTTTCATTTTCAAACCATTACGAAGTCAAAGAGCTTCGTGTTAGATTGATTTCGAGGTTGAATCCGACCGCTTTTGCATATTCAATCAAGGTAGATAAATTCGGTAAGTTTTTACTATTTGGACTCTCTAATCTCGAAATATTGCTTTTTTTCGTATGCAGTAGATTGGCAACATCTTCTTGGGATAGTTTCGCTTCGAGGCGGGCTTTGATCATTTGTTTTTTGAGTGCGAAGATCGGCTCCAATGCATCGTATTCGGCTTTAACCGCTTCGTTTTTTAGAGCTTTTTCTCTGAATGTTTCAAAAGAGGGTCTATTTGTCATACTCAATTTCCTTTTTTCGCATTAGGGCGATTTCGATCTCTTTTTTGGACGTTTTTTGGGTCTTTTTGACAAACGAGTGGAGAATGATGATTTTTTTTCCACTTGCGTAACAAAAGAAACTTCTTCCTATCCCTTCGGCTCCTTTTGCTCTGACTTCAAAAAGCCCATTACCGAAAGCATCGGTGTACGGTTTTCCGAGATTCGGACCATGTTCTTCAATCATTTCGAAGATATGGAGCATTTTGGCCAGAATTTTGGCGGGGAGGGATAGGGTATCGGCTTCAACCGTGTCGTTGAAAAATTCGATAGCCCATTTCATGAGATTATATCAAAAATGATAACTTTTGGAAAGAGAATAATAGATTGATTGTTTTGTCTCGGCATTATCAACTACCTTTTTAGAGAGTAGTGTAATAGTTTATAAGGTTGTGTTGAAATTATATGGCATTTTGAAATGTGTTGAACGATTCAGATTTTTTAGATCGGGAATTTTAACAGATAGATTTTTACTTAGGAGAGTGGAACAATGAAAAAATTAACCTGTTCGATCGGTATCTCTTTTTTTGCCACCATGTCAAATACCCCTTCAATCTCTTGTTCTTTTACTCCGTTGTCCTGACCGATATATCCAACAGGAGTAGTCGTTTCGGCAAAATAGTATTTTTTGCCCTCAAATGTCACATAGGAGGAGGGATGTTTGATCTTTTTTTCGTTTGGTATATGAACGCCGATAAACCCATGGTCTTTCGTAGTAATGAAAAGGCATGGGTATTGTTTTTGTAAAAGCAACGTAGCCAGTAAAAATGATTTTTCGTCACAATCACCACCATTTTGATTGATCACATCTGATGGGTTACGATTACCTGAGCTTTCTTTATATGGAATTTTAAGAACGTATTGATAAGCACGATCAACCTCGCAATACGGATCATTGTTACAGCCTTTTGTCAGCATATCAACGAAAGGCTTCATCTCATTATTTTGATATACGTCGTATTTGTAAAACCGGTTGTGTATTTTGACCATTCCCTTTCTTTCGCAATATTCTGCGTCTGTTTCTGGGGGAACATTGGCTTTTGCATATATCGTATAGCCAATCAATCCTGCGATGCTATACAAGGCAATACGGTAAAAAAGACGTTTATTAAAGATGGACATAGGTATGATTGTAGCATATTTCATAGTCAAATGATGAGAAAATGGGATGATCTTCTTGTTGATAGATAATTTTAAATATATAAGAACATACTATGCATATCATAACTCAATAATAAAATATGTGAGGTGATGTATGGCTGTGTTGATTACCGATTTATGTATTAACTGTGATGCTTGTATCGATGAGTGTCCTGCGACTGCTATCGTCAGCGCCGATGATTCACCGCTGAGTGATGGCGAATATACCTACGTCAAACCAGAAAAATGTATCGAGTGTGTTGATTCAGCAGTACCGAAATGTGCCGACGTGTGTCCTACAGAGGGGTGCATTGTGTGGGATATGCCTTATACTGCCGAATATAACGATTATTTTGTCAACAGCGGTGAGTATGTGATCCGTGTGCACAAGAGCAAAGGTCTTATGTCACCGGAGGTGAGTCCGATGCCGTGGCGTGAGAGTATCAGCATGGAGCAAAGAGCAGGGCGGGTGAGTGTCGGGGAGACGTTGAAGCTTTATAATTGATAATTATGTCCTTTTCTTTTTCATAAGAAAAGTACCAAAAGAAAATCGCCTTGCGACAAATCGCTGGCGGTACGTTTCGCCCTACGGCGAACGACCTTGCTCAAGGTTGTGTCGCAAGGCAGTAAACCATTTGATTTTAAAATTCCCCGTGATCCAACCACCTAGAGCCGTTGCGGATGCAGTAGTGCCGAGAGGAACGAGCGTTCTTGGATCGCGGTATGCTCTTTTCAGAGAAACATCCCTGCGGGAGCGCTACGCTTGTTTTGGTATCTTTTCTCGTTAAAGAGAAAAGTACAGAGAATGTTTGAAATGTGGGGTGAGGGAAGGGGCTTGGAGTCATCCCGCTTTTTCTAAATGTTGCGCCAAAAACATTTTCATAATCGCTTGACGGGCAACCCCTAAACGTTTTGCCTCTTGATCGAGTCGTTCGATCATCCAAACGGGTAGATCGAGATTAACCCGTTTTTGTTCGAGGTTGGGTCGGCGTCCTTTAGAATAATCGACGAATTCTGAAATATCTTCGCCATTGTCGAATGCTTCATCAAATTCTTTAGCTGTTTTCATAATGTTCTATCTCCTCTTTGCGTGATCTGCGTACCGATATGATCCGAATCGTATCTGCACGATACGTGATAATGGCTGAGTAGTGTTTTCCCTCTATTTTACCGATACAGAGGTATCGTAATTCATCAGGAAAATTTAATGCTACTTCAAACATTTTTTCATCTTGCCATAAGTCTTTCGCATCATCGAAATCGATGCCATGCTTTTCTCTATTTATAGATGATTTGTTGCTATCATATTCAAATTTCATACCAATAGTATACCAAATAGAAACAAAAATGGAATTATTTTATAGGATAATTTTTTCGTAATGAGAAAAGAGTAAAAAATATCTGTGATCCAACACCTAGAGCCGTTTCAGAGGCAGTAGTGCCGAGAGGAACGAGCGCTCTTGGATCGCGGTATGCTCTTTTGTCTACTTTTCGGCTAAACAGAAAAGTAGGGTGTTGTTTTGAAATGTGCAGGTGAGGGAAGGGAAGAAAAAAGTAGCCTGTCCCCTTATTTTGCTTATTTTGTCCCTTATTTCTTGTCCCCTTATTTCTTATTTTTGTACGTCTAAATCTTATTTTGCTCCCGTATGTTCTAGATATTGTATAACTTCAAGATTTTTACCATAATTTGCCCATTTTAAAGCAGTTTCTTTATTTCTGCATCTAGCATTAATCGGGACTCCTTTTTCGATAAGATATTGTACCATCTCAACAGTGCCATCTTGGGCAATATAATGGAGTGTTGTACAAC
>JBFYRD010000079.1:0-2680 GCA_041302405.1 Sulfuricurvum sp. | reverse complement strand
ACGACGTTTTTTATCAAAGCCCAAGCGGTAACGAACCCGTGCGCGAATGGCTCAAATCATTAGAACCGCATGATCGTCAAATCGTCGGAAATGATATTAAAACAGTCGAATACGGATGGCCTATCGGTATGCCCGTATCACGCCCGCTTGGAAACAGACTGTACGAAGTACGGAGTAATATTTCCGATAAACGGATCGCACGGGTGATCTTTACGATACTAGACGATTGGATGGTATTGCTCCACGCTTTTATCAAAAAGAGCCAGCAAACCCCGAAAGAAGAGATAGATTTGGCGATCAAACGCCTAAAGGAAATACGATGAAACCGCAGGGAATCGGAACCAATTTCGATGATTTTTTAGAAGAAGAAGGGATGCTCGCCGAAGCCGAAGCGGTTGCCATTAAACGGGTCATCGCTTATCAGCTCGAAGAGACAATGAAAAAAGAGCATATCACCAAAACCGAAATGGCAAAACGGATGCATACCAGCCGCAGTGCGATTGATCGTCTGCTCGATCCGCTCAATACCTCTATCACCCTCGCAACCATCGAAAGTGCGGTGAGTGCAATGGGGAAACGATTACAGATTCAGATGGTTTAAAGAAAAAGGGGACAGGCTACTTTTTGCTCCCCTTACCTCACCCCGCATTTAAAACAGCTCCCTACTTTTCTGTTTAGCCAGAAAAGTATACAAAAGAGCATACCGCGATCCAAGAACGCTCGTTCCTCTCGGCACTACTGCCTCCGAAACGGCTCTAGGTAATGGATCACGGAAATTTATTTTCTTTTCGTTCTTTTCTTATGAAAAAGAAAAAGACATCATTTTTGATATACTCTCATACTAAATATTATAAAATCAGGTAAAAAATGCAGTATATTTTAGTCATAACCATAACACTAATTTTTTCAATTTGTAGTTACGCTGGCGAAAACATTACAAATGAAATCAACTCAGTCAAAACACTTAAAAGTTTTATACAAGAAGGGCAAAAAAAAGGATATTTTCCAAAAGAAATTCTTACAGGTTTGCCAACTTTACCCAAAAAATTACAGCCTGTAGATCTTGACAATCGTACCCATATCGCATGGAATATCAATTCTAAATGCGAGGATAGTGGAAAAAAAATCATTTTAGCAATTGATGGTAAAAATCACTCTATCGTCTGCGATGCTGGTGATGTAGCTTATATTGCAGGTGCTGGAAATGATTGGGTGGATGACGCTGTTGACAATGATATTTACTATATGGGCAGAGGTGACGATACCGTTAAAAATAGTTGGGGTAGTGATATTTTTATTTTTGAAAAAAACTGGGGGCATGATACGATCGAATTTAACCCAGAAAGTGTTAATACGGATGAAATCGAGGGTTATGATGGCTCTTATCCTTGGAAATACTCTTCTTTTATCATCTTTGGCAAAGGGATTAAACGCACAGATATCTACTGGAATGAAAATACATTAGTACATGCCAAAACAGGTGATTCCATCAACCTAACTTCAAAAGAGATCAATATCCTCTTTGCTGACGAAGACAACTCAAAAACCTTCGATAAAAATTTTATTCCAATGCAAAAAATGTCAAAAGAAATAGCTATAGATCAAATAAAGGGCGAATCTCTTGTTATCAATAACCATACTCTTTTTCTTGCAAATAATGGTTTAATGATTATCGATTTACACGATGCAAAAAAACCTATTTTACTTAGTGAGTTACATCATTTGCCTGGTATTGTGACATCGATACGTATTGTAGGCAATATCGCCTATCTCACACAAGCGGCTCCATTTTTTTCCGAAGGTGCCGGCGGATGGGTCAGTATTGTCGATATAAAAGACCTTCAAAACCCAAAAATTTTAAGCACTTTGAATTTTAAGAACAATATTTTCAACATAGCCATTAATGGCAAATATCTCTACATTGCGGATACAAATTTTAGCTATAAAGATAAACGTGAGTTATCAGTATTTGATATTACATTGCCGAGTAAGTCAAAGCTCCTCTCAAAAATGGGTCTCAAAGATTATAGTCGATTTATAGAGTATGGAAACAACTTTTTATTTCTATCCACTTTCAATGATGAAATGATCGTTATGGATTTACATAACCCACATAAGCCAACAAAGCTTACTTTTGAATATCCGTTTAATGGAAAAGTGATGAGCATAAAAGCCCATGGCAATAAACTACTCGTTAATCAAGATGGAGGAACATTGAGTATATTTGAAATATCCAAAAATAATTACATAGTTCCTCTATGTGATGTAAAAACCAATGGTAAAAATTATTTTGCCAGCAATAGTTCAAGTGCACTAACGATGCACAATGGACTTCTCTATAAAGCGCGATATCAAGATGGAGTAAGTGTTATCGATATAGACAATTGTTCAGTCAAAAAAACAATCCCTTTCAACACTTATATTGCATCTGTAGGCGTGAGTGAGACTACCCTTTTTGCTATAAATAAAGAAAATGGATTTTTCTATGATTTGAACCCATCACAAACGAAAGCTCCAAAATCTACCATTATTGATCCCTATGCAAATCTCAGTAAAGATCAACTTCAAACCCTCCTGTATGAAGCAGCACAAGATAACAAAGCAAACGAAGTAGTTAACTTGTGTAAAGCAGGAGCAAATCCAAATTTTGCAGGGCACGAGAGGCATACCCCTGTACAAA
>JBFYRD010000077.1:0-4838 GCA_041302405.1 Sulfuricurvum sp. | reverse complement strand
CCGTATTTGAGTGTCGGTATATCTTCGACACTAAAGGTATCGTGAGCGATGAAATCACGAATTTTATTGGAAAATTTCTCATCGGTGAGGAGACATCCGCCGCCGGGTGCTTCGTAGTCTTTAAGTCCGAATTGAACTGCTAGCTCCATTTGACGCTCACGGTTACGCCCGACAATGTTTTCGAGCTTTTCGCGATCCACCCAACCCTCTATCTCGGGGATGGTCGGGGTGAGTGCTTTGGCCGACAGCGGACGAAGCAAGAGCCCCTCACAATTGCTCAAATCGAGTACTTTTTGGAGTGATTCGCTATTTTGGCTCATCGGGCGTTGACCCAATACTTCTCCACTGATGAGAAAGCTCGCACCCCACTCTTTCATCACCCGTTTTGCCACTTCGAACATTTTGGCATGGCAGTCGATGCAGGGGTTGAAATTTTTCCCGTAGCCGTATTTCGGGGTAAAAAGAACCTCTTTGATGTATTCATCACGGATATCGACGCTTCGAAACTCAGCACCTATTTGTTCGCACATATTTTTCATGTGTGCCAGACGGTCTTTGGTCGAACCGAATCCGGTGTTGATGTTGCAGGCGATCACTTCGATCCCTTGGTCGATAAGGAGTTTTGCCGCGATAGTGGAATCGAGACCGCCGCTGAAGAGGGCTATGGCTTTCATATAATATTTCCTATAATTTAAATGATTTTTGTCTTTGCCGTTCGTGGTGAGCTTGTCGAACAATGAACAGATTTACCATTCGACAAGCTCAGGGCGAACGGGCAATTAGCTTAACGGTACGAGTTCACCCCGTTTAAGACGCTCAATCTTATCCCGAAATTGACGTATTAAGTACGATTTTTGATCGAATGATACCGTATTTTGGGTTGTCACTTTTTTGAGTTCACGATTATAATGGGCACTCAAGAAAGTGATAAGCTCCGCTCGCAGCCCCTCATCTCCCTCAAACGTCCGTATTCGATCATCTATCATTAGTGCGCTGAGGCGGGGATCATCACTGCGTCCTTGGAGTGCCGCCTCAAATTCGCTTCCGTGATATTGGAGCAATGACGCGTCAATAAAATCAAGGAGGGAATCAGCGATGTGTGGTCGTTCTAGGAGAGTTTTAATAAAGCTCAGCTCCCAAATGTCGTGATGGGAAAAGTTGATCGGTTGAACAGCACTATTTTTGTGAGTACGCCCCACCTGGATTAACGAAGGGGAAATTCCCAATCTGGAGGCGATAAAGGGGCGATATTCCTCTTGGAGCAGTGGAGAGAGAGTTTTAAGAAATGCGATATTCTCATGCAGTGCCGTCTCTTTTGCTTTAGGATCTTGGAGATCATAGGCATTTATCATCTCTGAGATGACAAACTCGATAAACGGGATCGGTCGTCGCAGGAGGGCACCTAGCTGTTCAATTTGACCGCTTTTGATCATATCAGCAGGGTCAAGTCCCCCTTCGAACAATATCACTCCACCGTCAAATCCGCTAGTGCTTAAGAGTTTAGAGGCTTTAAATGCGGCGGCTCGTCCTGCTTTATCACCATCATACGCCAAAAAGATTTTCGGCTCACCTTTGCGCAATAGCGGCAAATGTTCTGCAGTGAGTGCCGTTCCCAGCGTCGCTACGGCATGGGTAAATCCTGCTTGATGGAGCATTACAACATCCAAATACCCCTCGGTTACGATGATCTCTCGGCGACGATAGATCGCTTCACGAGCGAGGTGATAGGCGTACAACAAGCGTGATTTGTTAAAAATGGCACTTTGAGACGAATTGACGTATTTTGCCTGATGCCCTGTGATGGTACGTCCGCCAAATCCGACGATGGCTCCGCTGGTGGAGTAAATCGGAAAGGTGATCCGTTCGATAAAACGGGCAAATAGTCGTCCCTCATCCCCACGCCCGATAGCCCCTTGCTCAATCGCTTCGGGGGTTGAAAGTTTGCGCTGTTCTAAAAAGCGAAGCGTTTCAGGTGAGGTAGGGGCGTATCCGATCCCAAATCGTTCGATACTTGAGGCGTAAATCCCACGCTCGTGGAGATACTTCATGGCATCTCGTTTCTCTTCGAGGAGTTTTTGATACCAGTCATTGAGGGTTTCGAGTAGATTAGAGCGTTTTTTTTGTTTCGTATCGTCGGTGTAGTGAAGGCTGAAATTGCTCGATGCTGCTAGTTTTTCAATTGCTTCTGGATAGTTGAGTTTTTCGTACTCCATAACGAAGTTGATACTGTCGCCGTGTGCACCGCATCCGAAACAGTGGTAACTTTGGCGAGAGGGATTGACGACAAAGCTGGGGGATTTTTCATCATGAAACGGGCAGGGTGCTTTAAAGCTGCTTCCGGCACGTTTGAGCTCGATATAGGAACCCACAATGTCGACAATATCAAGTCGGGCCTTGAGCGCCTCGATGGAGTCTTGAGTAATCATGGTTTGATTTTAGCGTAACAGTGCTTTACGGTAAATTTATGCTATAATTCCACTTCGAAAATTTTAAATAGAAAGTAGGTGATGTGAATGCCTGGAATTATCTTACGTCAAGATGATAATTTTGATGCTGCTTACCGCCGTTTCAAGAAACAAACAGATCGTAATCTGATTGTTACTGAAGCTCGTGCTCGTCGTAACCATGTTACAGAGACCGAAAAGCGTAAACAATTCAAAATCAGCGCTCGCAAAAAGATGTTAAAACGTCTCTATATGATGCGACGTTACGAATCTCGCCTGTAATTTCTTGCGCTTCGGCGCGAGAGTTACTCTCTCCCTTTTCTCTTCCCTTTTTTAAGCTCAAATAACAAAACCTTTACTAACCTATGATAAACTTAGTGTAATAAATTTTGCACAAGGCTATACCCATGCTCTTTAGCGCACCTCTTAAAAATAATTCTAAAAAAATCATGTTGCTAGGCTCCGGCGAACTGGGTCGTGAAGTGGCGATTGAAGCACAACGTCTCGGGATCGAAGTCGTTGCAGTGGACCGTTATAAACATGCTCCGGCACACCTTGTCGCGAATCGATCGTATGTAATTAATATGCAAGATCAAGAGGCCGTGTTAAAAATCATTCGTAAAGAGAAGCCAGACTATATCCTCCCCGAGATTGAAGCGATCAGCATTGATGCCCTGTTTGCGGCAGAAGCGGAAGGGTTTTGTGTGATCCCTAACGCCGAAGCGGTTAGTAAAACAATGAACCGTAAAAACATCCGCCGTTTCGCGAGCGAAGAGTTAGGCCTTAAAACAAGCCGTTATCACTTTGTGAGTACCTACGAAGATATGTGCACTGCTGCGGAAGATGTCGGATTCCCGTGTGTGATTAAACCAGTTATGAGCAGTTCAGGTCACGGGCAAAGCATTGCTCACAGTCCGTTTGATTTGGAACACTCATGGGAAATTGCGAAAGAGGCACGCGGTGATGCGAGTGAGCTGATCGTCGAAGAGTTTATCCATTTTGATTATGAGATTACGTTGCTCACCGCACGTAACGGAGTAGAAACTGTATTTTGTGAACCGATCGGACACATCCAAAAAGACGGTGATTATATCTACAGCTGGCAGCCGATGGAGATGTCTAAGAAGGCATTGAAGCGTTCTCAAAAAATTGCTCAGGCGATTACGGATGGTCTTGGCGGAAAAGGGCTGTTTGGTGTTGAGTTGTTTGTCTCAGGGGATGAGGTTTATTTCAGCGAAGTGAGCCCTCGCCCGCACGACACAGGAATGGTAACGCTGATCACTCAAAGCCAAAGCGAATTTGCCCTTCATGTGCGTGCAGTCCTTGGATTGCCGTTAGGATTTACCTTCTACGGTGAGGGTGCGAGTGCGGCGTTTAAATCGAGTGTTGAATCGCATGAGCCGGTGATCGATATTGCGGATGAAGTGTTTGATAATAACAGTTTTGTTCGCGTATTCGGTAAACCTGAAGCGCATGTCGGACGACGTATGGCGGTTGTTCTCGTGTTTGATAAGGTGAACAAAGCGATGAAAAAAGCGAAGAAATTGATTAAAAAGATTAAAGACGCATGAAAATAGTTATACTCGATGCACTAACCTACGGTGATACCTCGTTAGCGGGATTTGACTCTCTTGGTGATGTGGTTGTTTATCAGACGACATCCTCTGATGAAACAGCAGAGCGTGTACGCAATGCAGAAGTGATCGTGACCAACAAAGTGGTGATTAGCGATGCGGTGATGGAATCATCCCCTAGCTTAAGACTCATCTGTGTGGCGGCTACGGGGATGAATAATATTGATCACGATGCAGCGGAACGTCGTGGAATTACGGTGAAAAACGTCGCAGGATACTCAACCGACGCTGTGGTGCAGCACACCTTTTCGATGTTGTTTTACTTGATGGGGCACAGTTGTTATTATGATGAGTACGTCAAAAGCGGTGAGTGGCAAAAGGAAATGGTATTTGCCCATATTGGTCCCTCATTCAGTGAGCTGCGCGGTAAAACATGGGGAATTATCGGATTGGGTGAAATTGGTCGAAATGTAGCACGAATCGCATCCGCATTTGGAGCTAACGTTTGTTATTACTCGACGTCAGGGAAAAATGAGAATGCTGAATATGAAAAAACAACACTGAGCCGTTTGATCGAGAATAGTGATATTATATCGATTCACGCACCGCTGAACAAATCGACTGAAAACTTGATCTCCCACTCTGAATTGTTACAGATGAAAGACGGTGTAGTATTGCTTAATCTCGGACGCGGTGGAATCGTTGATGAGGATGCGTTATCGGTAATTATCGATGTGAAACCGATCTTTGTCGGTTTGGATGTATTGAGCGTTGAGCCAATGAAAACACCGCATCCGCTTTTGGCACTCAAACATCCAGA
>JBFYRD010000076.1:0-4078 GCA_041302405.1 Sulfuricurvum sp. | reverse complement strand
CAAGCGGGAGTCTAACTCCCGTTTTACCTTCTCTAAAAAAAGCTCTATCGGAGCTTTCAATTCAAACCCTTCTCTTTGTTTCATCCCCCACATCGGTTCAGGAAAATAGCTATCGTTCTCGAAGCGTGCCATGATATGCCAGTGGACTCTCGGTAACATATTTCCGAATGAGGCGATATTGATTTTAGCGGGGTTGAAATAAGAGAGCATCTCTTTTTCAATAATGTCGAGTGCGTCCCAAATCATTTTTTTCTCTTCACTTGAGCATTCAGAGAACTCTTTATGAGGAGCTTGTGTAAAGACTTTTAACCAAGGGATTTCTGATTCGTGAATTTCGATAGTGATGAGAGAGTTGGAATAAAGCATAAATGACCTCGTTTGTCATTCCAAACTTGATTTGGAATCTAGTATTTTCATACAAGGGATAGATGCCGTATCAAGTACGGCATGACGAGCTAAAGACCTTTTCCTGCAAAAGGGACAAGCGCACTTCCCCATGTCAAACCGCCGCCGAATGCATCGAGGAGCATCAAATCTCCCTCTTGCAATCGACCAGATTCATAGATGTCATTGATAGCCATAGGAATCGAAGCGCCAGAGGTATTACCGTATTTTTCAACTGTGAGTACCACTTGCTCCTCTTTGAGCTCAAGTGCGTCACCTACCGCTTTGATAATGCGATAATTGGCTTGATGAGGGACAAAATGTTTGATAGCAGATGATTGGATATTGTTTTGTTCTAAAATCTCGATAACGTCGCTAGTGAGGGTACGTACAGCTACCTTAAAGGTTTCATTCCCTTTCATACGCATAAAACACCCTGCCGCTTCTCGGTCAAGCTCATCATGCACAGAACCGCTTCCACCGTTTGGAGTCATCAAAAGATCAGCAAAGCTGCCATCAGAACCGGTATGGATATCGATGATTGCTTCAGATTTATTCTCTGTCGCGCTAATGAGAGCTGCTCCTGCACCATCCCCAAAAAGGATACAGGTGCCGCGATCAGTATAGTCGGTAATTGTACTAAGACGTTCAGCTCCGACGATAAGGACATTTTTTTTCATTCCTGATTCGATAAACGCTTTTGCAACACTCAGGGCATAGACAAAGCCGGTACATGCTGCTGAGACGTCAAACGCAGTAACTTTTTCTAGGCCGAGTTTGGTAGCGATGATCGTAGCAGTAGAAGGCATACAGAAATAATCGGGCGAAATAGTTGCGCAAACTAGCATGTCGATTTGATTTTTATCGATTCCAGAGCGCTCAATGGCAAGCTCTGCCGCACGAACACCCATATCGCTGGTGGTTTCATTGGCTGCAGCGATATGACGCTCTTTGATCCCAGTACGCTTTGTAATCCACTCATCCGTGGTCTCAACCATCACTTCAAGTTCAGCATTGGTAAGGATTTTAGAGGGAACATAAGCTCCGATAGAACGAAACGCAGCGTACATAATTAGCCTTTATAAGGGATCGACGTTTATTTTTTTAGCTCTTCAAGACGTTTTTCAATGTGTTCATTTACGCCGGTATTGACATAAAGAATTGCTTGAAAAATAGCGTTTTTGATCGCTTTTGGATTGCTTTTTCCGTGACTGACGATAGCACACCCTTTGATACCGACCAAAGGTGCTCCTCCGATTTCAGCGTAATCGATTTGTTTTTTTAGCAGTTTAAATACTTTTCGCATCAAGAGTGCACCGGTAATGGCGACTGGTGATTTGCGAATATACTCTTTGATGAAATAGCTGATAGTAGAAGCTACCCCCTCAGAGGCTTTGAGAACAAGATTGCCGATAAATCCGTCACAAACGATAACATCACAGCTGCCATCGAAGATATTATTACCCTCTACGTTGCCGATAAACCCTTTTTGCCCTTGAAGCAATTTAAAAGTTTCTTTGGTAACTTCGTTCCCTTTAGAATCTTCTTCACCGTTTGCCAGTAAACCTACACGAGGGTTGTCCAATTTAAACATGTCCTGCGCGTAGTAATATCCCATAATCCCGAATTGAAAAAGATGTTCTGCTTTACAATCAACATTGGCGCCTGCATCCATTAGGATACTGCGCTTACCGCTTTTAGTCGGCATTGATGTAACGAGTGCAGGACGTAAAACATTTTTGAGTCGTCCCAATCGAAGTGTCGCGAGTGTCATGGTAGCACCGCTGTGACCGGCACTGACAACGCCGTCAGCTTCACCATTACGTACTAGCTCTATTGCTTTATAGATGGAACTCTCTTGACGCTTTAGCGCATCAGTAGCAGCATCACCCATATCGATGACATCATCTGCCTCAACGATTAAAATCTTATCTTTATAGCCCTTGGGTAATAAAGATAAAATTTCATCTTTTTTACCAACTAGAATTGGTTGAAAACTTTTTTCTCTAAGTGCTTCAAGTGTCCCTTTAACAATCGGTTCGGGACCGAAGTCCCCGCCCATTGCATCAATTGCAATTCTAATCATCGATTATTTGTACTCACCGGTTGTCGGATTGACATAATGAGACAATTTGTACGTGCCGTCTTTATCTTTTACCGGACGTGCAAGAGAAATTTTGTAGTGAGTTCTGCGTTTTGCGGCGCGTGAATGACTCACTCTTCTTTTAGGTACTGCCATAGTATTTATCCCTTTCTTTTTTAGATTTGAACACCGAAGGAATACATTCCCTCGATTACGTTAACACCGGATTTTCTTTAATAGGATATCCAGCTTCGCGATCAGAATTCTCGATCTAACGAGGTTCCTTCGCAGTTTTTGCAACAAAAATAGTCACTTTTGATCAGTTCGATTTCCGATTTGAGAAGCTCTTCTAAGTCAATCATTGATCGGTCGATTTCGACGACATCCAACTCTTCGTCGTTGTTATCAAATATCCCATCACTAAGGTAAAAAGAGATCTCTTCATTCAAAGATTTTTCTACCTCTTCGGCACATAGGTCACAAGGAATCGAAATACTCCCTGTAATTGTACCGTTTAATTGAGCAAGATTGCTTTTTTTCAGGATTAAATCACCTGAAAAATGAGCATTGTCACTATTTGCCTCAAAATGAAGCGGCTGTGAGCTCAATTTTCTAAATGTTATTTTCATATCAATTACGAAATTTCGCGCCCTGAAAAGAAAAATGCGATTTCAATTGCCGCATTTTCAGCAGAGTCACTACCGTGAACAGCGTTTGCGTCGATGTTTTCAGCAAAATCTGCACGGATAGTACCGGCTGCAGCTTCTTTAGGGTTTGTTGCACCCATCAAATCACGGTTTGTAAGAATAGCGTTTTCACCTTCAAGAACGGTGATAACAACCGGGCCGCTTACCATGAAATCAACGAGGTCGTTGAAGAAAGGGCGTGCAGCGTGTACTGCGTAAAACGCTTCTGCGTCTTGACGTGAAAGTTGAACTTTTTTCATAGCCGCGATTTTAAGTCCGTTACTTTCGAAACGATCCAAAATTTTACCGATGACACCTTTTGCTACGGCGTCTGGCTTGATGATTGACAATGTTTGTTCCATCAATGCTCCTGTTTTGTGTGTATAAAATAGAGCGGGATTATAGCCAAACAATAATTTAAGTAAGATTAAAGATGAAAAAAAGAGAAATCAGGGGAAAAAATGCGTAACCAAAAGGAAATAATTCCTTTTGGTTATTGAAGAGATTAGTTAACGATGTTTGCTTTTGAAGAACGCATCTCAGCGCTAATATCATCACGGTGAGCAGGGCTTGCACCGATTTCATCCCATGTAATACAACCCTCAGTAGGGCATGCTGTTGCACACGCAGGCTCATCATGATGACCAACACACTCGACACATTTATCAGCGTAAACGTAATAAATTTCTTCACCCGTTGGGTTATCGTCCTCGTCTACAATCGCTTCTACCGGACACTCGTCGATGCAAGCGCCGCAGTTAATACAGGTATCATTAATGATTACTGCCATAGGGTTCTCCTTGGTTGATAAATATGAGATAACTATAACAGAAGAATTTTAAACCCACCTAAAAAAAGGCGGGTATCTGAAGATTATTTTGAGAGTGTTACGTAAGGGGAAGTTAGAGACCTAGATAGGCTTTGA
>JBFYRD010000075.1:0-3184 GCA_041302405.1 Sulfuricurvum sp. | reverse complement strand
CGGCGTTCCCCACCTGAGAGATTAATCCCCCGACGGTTTCGGATCGGTTCTATGTTAAACATCTCCAACAACTCCTCGATCCGCTGTTCGGCCATTTCTTTACTCAGTTCTCCCGCTTGTGCCGCTATGATGAGATTCTCTTCGACGGTAAGATCTCTAAAGATCGAAGCCTCTTGCGGCAGATAACCGATCCCCAGCCTAGAGCGTTTATGAAGCGGCAGATTGGAAACATCTTCACCGTCAATATAAACTTTTCCCCCTGTCGCTTCCACCAAACCGCAGATCATGTAAAATGTTGTTGTCTTACCTGCCCCGTTCGGTCCGAGGAGCCCGACAACCTCTCCCGTGCGAAGTTCCATACTGATACCTCGGACAATTTCATGCTTTTTTATGGTTTTGACCAAATTGTCAATTTTTAATTCATGCACGTTGCACCTCATAGCATCGCAAATTTTCTTCGCATTTTGTAATTTTTAGGATAACCGTTTCGATCCCTGAGCGTTTGAGTAAATCGATCAAAGGCTCACTTCCCCACTCGATCAAATGATACCCTTCACGCTCTAACTCCTCCATCATCCCTAACGATAAAAACTTCTCAAATCCATAGTTGTAAAGATCATAATGGTAAAGTTTTTCACCATAACACTGTTGGAGTGAAAAAGTTGGTGAAGTCACTGCATCCTCTAAGCCAAGATAGCGAGCAAATGCTTGGGTAAAGGTCGTTTTACCGCTCGCCAAATCCCCCTGTAAGATCACAACACCCCCTTGAGGAAGCTCTTGAATAAGACGTTCACTCAATGGCGCTAATTCTGATTGAGAGAGCTTTATCATAGTTTTGAAGATACCGAAACAATCTGTTTTAATTTTTCTGAGGCTTTACCGCTAAGAAGAGTATCTTTAGCTATTTCCAATCCCTCTTGAGCATCACGCGCCATCCCTTCGGCTACGAGAGCGTATGCGGCGTTGATTAACACCATATCGCGTTGTGCTTCGGTAGCGCGGTTGTTTAAAATATCGGTAAGAATCATAGCATTTTGTTCAGCTTCTCCTCCGAGGATCGCTTCAAACGGTGCTTTTTTGATACTTAACCTCTGCGGATCGATTTCGAAATACTCTATGCTACCGTTTTTCAAATATCCTGCATAAGTGATATCACTGATACTGATCTCATCCATCTTTTCGCGAGAACTCACGATAATAGCCGAATTCATCCCCAATTCACGTGCCGCTTCAGCCATTTTCGGAACGAAAACAGGGTCAAAAACACCTAACAGAATTTTGGACAATCCAACAGGATTGGTAAGCGGTCCAAGGATATTAAAGATCGTTTTCTCAGGAATCGAGCGGCGGATCGGCATGATAAACTTCATTGCCGGATGATGGTATTGAGCAAACAAAAAGGTAAATCCGCACTCTTGCAGAAGTGTCGAACTCTGATCCAGAGTGAGATCGAGTTTTACCCCTAAACGCTCTAACACATCAGCACTTCCCGATTTGGAAGTGATGGATCGGTTGCCATGTTTGGCAACATAGGCACCCGACGCGGCGAGGACAAGAGCTACGGTAGAGCTGACATTAAAACTGCCGCTCTTGTCTCCCCCTGTACCTACAACATCGATCAGTTTGGGTTTTAGCTCAGCAGGGACGTCGAGGATAATCGAATGACTTCGCATCACATCAGCGGCGATGGCAATCATCTCTGCCTCAGTCGTTTCGTTGAGAGGTAATGAAACCAAAAACTCCCGCATCTCTTCATCACTCATGCGATGGTTGAAAAGATTTTCAAAATCAGCGCGGGAAGTATTCATGAGAGTTCCTTGACATAGAGATTTTGCTGGGACTTCGGTGTTGATTTAAGTGTCGGGATGGCGAGCACTTCGTATCGCATCTGCTTTTCGAGATAGACAAGGGTAATGATGTCTCCAACAGCGACGTTTTTAGCCGGTTTTACCGCTTTGTCATTGATATAAACAACACCCTCACCGATCATGTCCTGAGCAACGGCACGACGTTTGGTCAAATTGACCGCATTTAAAAATTTATCGATTCGCAAAAATGATTCCGTAGTATTGAGTTTGAAGGGGTTATTGTAGGTAATGAAAGCTAAAAGAGAGGTAAGAGCGCAAAAATTGTTCCACTTATTTTATCCCGCTCGTGGTGAGCTCAAGGAAACATCGCTTCGCGAGCGGTACCCTTGTTTTGTCGAACCATGAACCATACACCCTTCGACAGGCGCAGGGCGAACGAAATTTTCTAGCAGTTATTTTCTTTTATCTAAAATACCCGGATGTCTCTTAGTATGGAAAATAGCCAAAACCATAATGACATTTTCAAAATGTTCATATAACACGATATAGGGGAATTTTTTTAACAGAACTTTTTGAGCTGTTGCTGTCTCATAGGGATAGAGCTTTGGATACTTTTGAATTTTGCCGAATGTCAAATCCAAATCATCGATAAATTTATTTTTGAGCGGTTGATCGATAGAAGTGTAATAATCGAGAGCTTCCGCTAAATCCTCTTGGGCTTTCGGATGTAGTTTAACTTCTAACATTTAATGGAGTAATGAACTCTTGATGTCACTCCACGATTTTCCTATGGAACGATCATTGTGATACGACTCGATACGTGATGAGAGCTCTTTTTTTTGTTCCGCCGAAAGCTCGTATGAAGATTCTCCATAGTCAATCTCATGCTCAACGATAAAGCGCAGTGCTTTGATCATTTCTTCTTGTGAATGTTTAAAAAAATGTTCTATTTTCGGTTCTTGAATAGATAAACTTATCATAGTTCAACCCCTTGATTTCTTACAATTATTTTATCTTATTTCGGCTAAATAAGCGTAAACTTTTTTAAATCTAAAGTTTCGATACAATTATCTGTTGCACGTTAAACTTGAATTGGCGATTTACTTAACTCCCAAACCCACTTTTAAAATTGTCTTTGGCAACAACGATCTGCTTTTGCTTCTCTTTTCGTGCCGTATCTTTTTCAACAAAGATTTTCTTGCGCGTTACGGGGTCCATCTCAGTGTAGTACATCACCGCAGAGTACGTTCCGGGGGTCGGGGTGAAGACCTGTGCTTGTTCGGGATTCATTTTGAGTTCGTCGGTCGTAAAGCGTTTCAGATCGTGCATGTCTTTCTCGGTACACCCCGGATGAGCGGCAATGAGATAGTAGGTCA
>JBFYRD010000073.1:0-5319 GCA_041302405.1 Sulfuricurvum sp. | reverse complement strand
TCAAATCCCCGTTGCAAAAAAGTGGAGTAAATCGTACAAAACGGTTTAAATCCCTCTTTCGCCAATGCCCCCATCGAAGTCACAGCATGTTGTTCGGCTATTGCCACATCCCAAAAACGTTCAGGATATTTCTCCATCAATGCCGACAAGCCTGTTCCACTAGGCATCGCGGCAGTAACCCCAACGATTTTATCATTTTTATCAGCCTGTGCCATAAGGGCGTCCGCATAAATCTGCGTAGCACTTTTGAGCGAATTTTTGGTGTTTGCCGTACCGCTTTTCAGATCAAACGGTGAGACACCGTGCCATTTTTCATGTTTTCCTTCGGCAATCTCGTACCCTTTGCCCTTGATGGTCTGGATATGAACTAATACCGGTTTACCCATCCCTTTAGCAATTTGAAATGTCTCAATCAACGATTTGAGATCATGACCGTCGATGGGACCGATGTATTCAATCCCCATCTCTTCAAACATAATCCCAGGAGTAATGAGTTTAAACGACTCTTCAAATCGCTTCGCGAGATAGTGCGCCCCTTCTCCGAAATTATCGACAAACTGCTCTGTTTTGCGTTTAAACCTTTGATAAAAAGGGCTAGCCATTGCTGAGCTCAGCATTCTGCTGATCGCTCCGATCGGTTTGGAGATAGACATCTCATTGTCGTTTAGGATAATAACCATCGGATATTTTCGATCACCCAATTCATTCATCGCCTCATAGGCCATCCCGGCAGACATAGCACCATCTCCAATCAGAACAACGGGGATACGGCTCTCTTGCTCATTTTTGAGTGCTATAGCCTTTGCCGCACCGACTCCGAGTGATATAGAGGTCGAACTGTGCCCCGCTACAAAATAGTCCCTATCGGATTCAGATGGTTTTGTATAACCGCTCAATCCGCCAAATTGACGAAGGGTTGCGAACTCTTCCCAGCGGTCGGTAAGAAGCTTATGTGCATAAGCTTGATGAGAAACGTCGAAAATAAAAGGATCATTTGCCGCATCAAAAACTTTGTGCATTGCCACAATAATTTCTGTGGCTCCGAGAGTAGAGCTTAAATGGCCGCCGTTGGTACTCACCACTTCTAAAATACGATCCCGTATTTTTTGGGATAATTCTTCCATCTGAGGCAAAGTAAAATTTTTGATATTCATTATGATGCACGGTCCTAACAATAATTATGTACTTAAATACTATAGTATAAAAGTGAATGCTTACGAAAATGCTTTATGATTCAAGCAACAAAGAACGTTTAAGCCGCTCGTAACGCTTTTTAATCTCCGAATCGATGTTTCCTGCATCACTGATGGCGACTACTCCGCCAGCGCTGATAGCACGATCAGACAACACTTCTACATGCGAGAGTGAGCCCACTTTTTCAGAGATAAACCCATGATCTGCAGGATTCACCCGCAAAGTAATTTTAGAAGCATCTTTAAGCTCTTCGATCAAGTCACTCGAAAGTTTAGCCGCTATTTTAGAACTGTGTTCGTTCGTCTCAATCCCAATTACCTCTTTAGCAATCTCTAAAGCAGTATGGGTAAGCTCTTTTTGAATAGCCCCAAGAGCCACGACAAACTCTTCTGCAGCATTTTCGAGAGTCTTGATCGATTGAGACAGTTGTTCATGCGATTTAGCACTTTGACCATCATTAGTTACTTTTTCTTGGGCAATTCCAGCAGCCAACCCCTCAGCATAGCCCATTTTTTTGGCTTCATCAAGCGCAGTTGCATGCTCTTCTTGCATTGATTCTAAACGCATCTGCATTTTGATAACGTTTGAACTCATCTCATCCGCTTTTTTTAATAGTGATTCAATCAATTCATCTTTAGAAGAACTGCTGCTCTCCCTGCGTCTATCAACTACCGGTTCATTATAAACAGCATCAGACGCATGATTCAGTTCATGCGCTGCTTCAGCGATACTTGAGCCACTTAGAGAAGAGAGTATTTTAAACTGATATTTACTAATGGTGTGAGCAGAAGAGCGATTGTGTTGAATAACAACGTCCATTGAGATTAATCCACCATCTCTTCAGATTCGCCCAACTGTAGAATTCCCTGCTCAGCCAAAGCTTGAACAGCATCAACAATTTTACGCTGAGCCCCTTCAACCTCTTTAACTTTAACGGCACCCAAGAATTGCATCTCTTCAACAAATGCATCTTTGGCACGTTGCGACATGTTTGCATAAAACTTCTCTTTAAGCTCATCTGCTGAGCTTTTAAGTGCCAACATAAGATCATTTTTATCGACTGCTTTAAGAATTTCACGAATACTGTTTGCATCCAAATCAACCATATCTTCGAACGTAAACATCATCTCTTTGATTGATGAAGCCAACTCTTGATCAAGCTGCTCGATTTGAGCCAATGTTGCTTTGGAAACTTTCGCGCCCAAACGATTGAATACGTCGGCGACCGAACGCGGTCCGCCCACTTCCACTTTATAAGTTGCAAGTGCTTCGAGTTTTGACTCAAGCACGGCACTGACTCTCTTTATAATCGATGGAGAAATATCCCCAAGTTTTGCCATACGCATCGCCACTTCAGCACGTAAATCATCCGGAAAAATATAGAGTGTTTCTGCTGCTGCGGAAGGGTCCATATGGGCTAAAATCAGCGCAATCGTTTGCGGATGCTCGGTCATAATAAAATCTGCTAATTGCTGTGGTTTTATTTTGGATAAATAGGCAAAATTTTGCGTATTTTGCATTGTTTTACTCAGTTTTTCCAATACTTTTTTGGCCTCATCAGCTCCAAGAGCTTTGTAAAGAAGTTCGCGGGCGTATTCCATACCGCCGGTATTTAAATATTGGTTGGATTGAATAATGGCATAAAATTCTTCTAGAACAGCCGCCCCTATATTTTTTTCAATAGAACGATTATTGGCAATGTATTTTGAAATCTCTGTTATTGCGTCCACATTCATCCGTGAAAAAAGTGTCGTTGTAACATCTTCACCCAGTTGGACCAAAATTATCGCAACCTTTTTTGTCATGGTCATTTCATCAAAATTCGCTTGCTGTGAGGTTGTTAAATTCATCGCTAATTCCTATCGCTTGCTTGCATCGTTCGGAGTACTCTCTTCATCAATCAGCGTTTGGATCAACGAAGCAATCTCTTCTGGATGTTCTTCCGCTATTTCACGCACTTTTTCGAGTAATACATCATATTTAAGCTCATCTTCGTTGAAGTTATCCCCAAGGCCAAGCTGATTTTCCACTTTTTTGCGCATCTGCTGCACTTTTTCTGCTAAATCTTCATCTTCATCATCGGTGATCTCAAGATTTGGTTTATCAAATTCTTCTTCTTCACGGCTAAATTCAAGCATACGTTCTGCAAAAGGGATAATGATTTTCTTGTACGCAATAAACAAGATGATCGCCACAAAAAGATATTTGAATACCGGTGCAAAAGGTGCCAAATAGGTATCCACAAACTCAGTTGTTTTAGAAGCTGCATCTTTAGGCTGCATTCCTGCTTTTGTCGTTTGAAACTCAAAGTTACGGATACTGACCAAATCTCCACGCTCTTCATTAACACCGATAGACTGTTTGACCAATGCATCGATGGCTTGTAGTTGCGTCTCATCTAAAGCAATATACTCTAATTCTTCTGTTGCTGCCCCAGCAGCATCTTTTTTCGGTTCATATTTACCATCAACAACGACCGCTGCACTCATCCGCTTGATACGTGCAAATTCCATTTTTGTTGTTGACACTGTTTTTGAAATCTCGTAGTTGGTTGTACCCGTTGTTTTCTCGAATTTTTCTCCCCCGCTGCCACTGGCAAGTCCCTCTACCGGGCCTACATTGCTCACCGCACCAGGAACTCCCCCCACTGGAGCAGGAGCAGCACCTTCACGCTTCTCTTCAGAAGTTTGTTCACTTCGGACAACACTTTCAGGATCGAATTTTTCAGAAGTGGAGCTCTGTTCAGAAAAATCATACTCTATCGTTACTTTCGCCACAATACGATCTTTGCCGCCAATAAAAGGGGCAAGGACATTAACAATCTTCTCTTCTTGTTTTTTCTCTTCTTTGGTTTTATACTGCTGTTGCATAGCAGAGAGTTCACCCATTGCCGCTGCTGCATCATCATCCCCAAGGGCTTCACCTTCAGAATCAATCAACGTTACATTTTCAGGGGTCAATTTAGGGACTGCCGCAGCAACCAATTTTTTAATCCCACGGATTTGTTTCGATGTTAATTTTCCACCATCTTTGAGTTGAACCATAACCGATGCAGAAGGTGGTACTTCTTCAGAAACAAATAGTGTCTCTTTTGGTAATGCCAAACTAACACTCGACTTTTCAACAGGGCTCAAAGAATCGATTGAACGAGCTAGCTCACCCTCCAGGGCACGTCGAAATTTAACTTCCTGGTCAAAATTGGTAGCACCGAATTCTTGTTTATCAAACAACTCAAATCCAACATGCCCCTCTTTAGGAATCCCCATAGAAGCGATTGTAATACGCTCTTTATAGACGACATCTTTAGGAACTTCGATCACATTGTCACGGGGAATTCGATAAGGAATTTTATCTTTTTCGAGTTGCTCTATTACTTTTGCGGCATCTTCAGAACTAAGTTGATCAAAAAGTACTTGATATTCCCCTCCGCTTCCGCTGGAGCCCTCAGAAGTATACACCACCAAAAAAATCAAAAAACCAACTATCCCTGCTACGGCTGCACCGATAATAGTTTTTTGTGCTTGGGTGAGCTTTCCGAAAAAAACAACAAGTTGCGAGAAAAGGGCCTTAAAATCCATTGTTACCTATTTTTTATACTAAAGGATCTGTGAGTTCAAAAAAACGATCATTTTGGACCGAGGTTCCGATTGTAACGCGAATCGCATTCAATCCGTAACTACTTAAATCACGTACAATCATACCCTTTTTTAAGAGTTCTTGCGCAATTTTTGATGATTTTTTTTCTTCAGGAAGCAATAAAGTGACGAAATTAGTATAACTTTCAATCACATCGATCCCCTTGTCATGTGCAAACCCTTTATAACGATCCATCTGCATAAAATTATCGGCGATGCATTCTTGAACAAACGCTTCATCTTCCAAGGCTACCGAAGCCGCTTCAAGAGAGAGGGTTGTGATGTTAAACGGGGGACGAACTTTATAAAGTGCCTCGATAATAGAAGCCTGTGCAATACCGTAGCCAACACGCATCCCCCCTAATCCGTACGCTTTCGAAAATGTCCCAAGAAAAAGAACATTATCAAACTTCTTAATTAAATCTTTCGGTTCAACCGCGTAGTCGGGATTTTTAAAGCGTGCATATTCCATATAGGCACCATCCACAAT
>JBFYRD010000072.1:0-4818 GCA_041302405.1 Sulfuricurvum sp. | reverse complement strand
CAGAAACTACTTCACGAACCATTTTTCGTTTATCCAGTTCCATCAATGCACTATTTTGCTTTGAAATAATCTCTAAGTCTTGTTCACATTGAAATAAAATTTTGTCTGACAAAATTTTATTCTCTTTCTTACTTGACTCTGCTAATTCACTTGCGAAACGTAGTGCTTCATCAATTTTTTGCTCAGCCAACTCTTTTAAACGTTTTGATTCACTAAGACGCTCTTGAACTTTTTCAAGTTCTTCTGCGATCCCGTTACTTCTTCCGCTAAAATAGTTTTTAACCGGTTCCGCCAAAATATAGAACAAAATTCCGGCAAAAATCAGGAAGTTAATCGTTCGCTGAACGATATCTGTAGAGCCTTCTGCACCAGCGTCTGATCCAAAGAGATAAGCACTGAGCAGTAATACTGTAACGATTATTTTACCCATTGCGTACCTCATATTTGACTTAATTTTGCTGATACAGCCGTTTGGAATGCAGGTACTTCATTTTGAAGTGCAGCAATCAACCGTGTTCGTTCTGCAGACAGTTCGCCTTCGAACGTTGCGTACTCAAGTGCTAATTCAGCACGTTTTGTCTCTATTTTGCTATTTGCCAGCGCCTTGGCCTCAGCAATAACTTTTTCTCTTAATGCCGCTGCTTCCAGTTTAGCATCACTCATAATCTTCTCAGCTTTGGCATGGAATGCTGCAATTTCAGAATCGTTGTTACCAACTTGTTCCAAATCATGCTTAAGATCTGCATCCCTTTTTTCCATATAACTGAAAAGAGGTTTGTAAAGCAAACTGTTTAGTAGGGCAATAAGGACAAGGAAGACAATCAGTGTGCTGCCAAGCAGCATCGGACTTATATCTAACATACCACCTCCTAAAAGTTGCGTGATTATACAACTTATAAATTGAAGGGACAGTTAAACGTGGAGAGATATTAAGAAAGTAGGGCTAAAAATGATTCAATTTGATCATTATCTTCAAATTCTATGGTTAGCTTGTAACCTTTGGTGCCACATTTATAACCATTCATACTCAAATATTTTTTTAACGCAGAAAAATCTAATGTTTCAATTTCTGAAGACACCGTTGCAGATACAGTAGGAACTTTAATTTTTTTAATCATCGTTTCAAGATCACGAACGCTCAGTTTTTGACCAATAATAGAATCGATCATCATAGTTTGTTCTCTAGATTCAAGCCCTAAAATAACTTTAGCATGACCAGCACTAATTTTCCCCTCAACAAGTGCTTTACGCCCTTTGTCGCTTAATTGTAGCAATCGTAATGTATTAGTGATCTGCGCGCGGCTTTTGTGTACGGTTTGAGAAAGTTGCTCATGGGTCAGTTCATGAATATCGATAAGCTCTTGATATGCTTGTGCTAGATCGATGACATTAAGTTCATCCCGCTGAATATTTTCAATCAATGCCTGCTCTCGCATCTGCTCATCACTGACAGAAACAACAATTGCTTTGATCGTTTTATTTTTAGCTAATTTACTTGCTCGGAGACGACGCTCACCTGCAATAAGAATGTAACCATCAAGATCTTCTTTAACCACTATAGGTTGAAGCAGTCCATGTGTTTTAATTGATTCAGAGAGTTCTGCCAAACTTTCAGCATCAAAATGTTTACGAGGCTGATAAGGATTTGGACGAATTTTAGAAACGGAAATATCTTCAACTCCCCCTTTTTTTGGAAGTTCATTATC
This sequence comes from Sulfuricurvum sp., assembly GCA_041302405.1. GTDB lineage: Bacteria > Campylobacterota > Campylobacteria > Campylobacterales > Sulfurimonadaceae > Sulfuricurvum. The sequence continues at coordinate 3,112 of JBFYRD010000072.1, read as the reverse complement.
ATAAGCTTCTTCTATTTCGCTTAACAGTGCTCCAAGCCCTCTGCCCAATGCGGATGCTTTCGCCATTTTTTTCCTTTAGGCGATAATAGCGTGTGCCAAATCTTGGTACGCCATAGAACCGCTTGATTTTACATCATACAAAATAGCAGGTTTTCCGAAACTCGGTGATTCTGCCAATTTTACATTACGCGGAATAACGATGTAATCATCACTTCCGCCAGATTTAAAAAGTTTTGCCTGAAAATGTTGACGCAAATCGGCAAACACTTGACGAGAAAGATTATTTTGCGCACTGTACATCGTTGGCAAAAACCCTTTTATTGTCAGTTTCGGATTAATGGTTTTACGAACTAATTTAACTGTATTTAGAAGCTGTGCTAATCCTTCAAGTGCAAAAAATTCACATTGAATCGGAATAATAACCGAGTTAGATGCTGAAAGAGCGTTAATTGTCATTGGTCCTAATGCCGGAGGAGAATCAATAATAACATAATCGTATTCATCTTTTACTTGTGCAATAGCACGTTTTAAAATAAGTTCACGCCCTTTAGCATTGTCTGCATCATAATACTCTTTTTCAACTCCGACAAGACCAATATTTGATGGTGCCAAAAAAAGTTTTGGTAACGAGGTTTTTAAGATGATCTCTCGTAATTTTTTTGCACCTATTAATACATGATAAATATTAAACTCATAATTGTTGCGATGATACCCTAAAGATGTCGTTGCATTTGCTTGCGGATCGGCATCGATCAGCAATACTTTTTTTTCCGCAACGGCTAGGGATGCGGCTAGATTGACGGCGGTTGTGGTTTTACCCACTCCCCCTTTTTGATTGGCGATAACAATAACTTCACTCATCGTAAACTAAATATCCTTTGGCCATCGCATTCTAACGATCCGTCTTCAAGCAAAACGGCCTTTTCTAATGCAACTTTTTCATTATTGTTGTGGGTAAAAAATTCTCTACTGTTTTCAAATTCTATCTGGTAGTTGCTAAAAATCTGCTTCCACGTTGGCAAATGTTCAAACAATTCTCCATAAGCTTTCGTTAAATCGTATGCATTAATTTTAATATCAAGTGTTTCAAAACCTATTGGTGCAATCATCAAATTGATTCCGATTCCGCAAACAAGATTATCACCAATTAAATTAGTGACAGCACCACCGATTTTTTTATCGTAAAGATAAAAATCATTCGGCCATTTAAGCCAAATTTTAGAACCCATTGAAGCTAATAGTTCTTTCATTAAAAACGCCATGTAGATCGATGAAGATTCAAGTTTCAAATCTTTTGGAAATGCAAAACGGGATATAGCCAATGAGATAAAAAGATTTCCTGTGTGCCCTATCCACTCATTACCTCGTGAACCTTTTCCGCCTGTTTGTGAAAATGCGCCAACACAAACCGGTGCTTGCAAACGTGAGGCTTTAAGTTCGTCTATTAAGTAGCTTTGTGTCGATTGTAATGACTCAAACCAATGAATGTCCACACCCTATCCGTTTTCCATTAAGATAATCTACAACAGATGTCTCTTGTTTAGAAGGTGCTTGAACCTTTGTGATACGGAGGGATCCTTTTTTACACTGGACTTGAATACTCTCTTTATCCATGTGTGTAATCATCCCCGCCTCACCGATGCTCTCATCTTCTTCCAAGGTCATCTCTTTTATTTTTAAACCAGAATCGAGGTAAATTCCAGGCCATGGAGTAAAGGCTCGATAACGATTATAAATCTCGCGTGCATCCGAAAAATCGATCAAACCATCTGCTTTAACTATTTTTTTACAATGAGTAGCATCCAATTCATTTTGTCTCTCTACTGTTTTCTGGTCCCAATGTCGAATAACCTCTAGTGTCAATGTTGACGCCATATCACTAAGCCGACCATACAAAGAAGAGACCATTTCATCTTTATCGATATCCAATGTCTCTATCTTGATAATTGATCCTGTATCAACCCCTTCATCCATCCACATCGCCGTTACACCGCTTTTAACGTCACCATTCAATAAACTTTGCTGAATCGGACTGGCACCTCGATATTGAGGAAGAATAGAAGCATGAAGATTAACACAAGGGGCATGCTCTAAAATTGCTTTAGGCAAAATTTGTCCATACGCTGCAACAATAATCATATCGCATGATGTCGCTAAAAGTGTATTTACAACCTCTGTATCTCTCAGTTTAATTGGCTGCATAACTGGAATGTTGGCTTTTTGCGCAAGAACTTTAACAACAGGGGGGGTTAAAATGGCTTTTCGACCAACAGGTTTATCAGGCTGAGTATAAACAGATACCACTTCAATATCTTCATCTGCAATCAACATCTCTAAAATAGATGCCGCATAATCGGGTGTCCCCATAAAAATAATGCGCATCATTTAAAGCGTATCTCCAGCTTTAAATAAACTGCCTCCGCGATGTTCCTTTTCGATTAAGAAACTTTTAACATCACTCAGATCAAAACCGCTTGCTAAAAACATTGCTCCGCCTCGGTTCAGAAGGAAATTTGCCGCTTTTAGCTTTGTTACGATTCCACCTGTTGCAAAATTATGATTAGGGGTAACTTCTAAAGAGAGTTCTTCGTGCGTAATACTCTCAATACGTGAGCGCACCATAGCATCTGTATGAGTACGAGGGTCTTTATCATAATAAGCATCAATATCTGAGAGAATCACGAGCAACTCAGCACCAAAATGGTACGCTGCATACGCAGAGAGCTGATCATTGTCTCCAAGAATCAACTCTTCGGTTGCTGTTGCATCATTTTCATTAATAATGGGGACCACATTATGCTTCAAAAGAGTTTCAATCGTATCTTTCACTTTTTGGGACTCTTCTGCAGTATTAAAATTAGCAGCTGTCACAAGAACTTGGGAGGGAAGTATATTATAGTGTTCAAACATCTTACGATACTTGTTCATCAAAATCGGTTGCCCAATTGATGCCAAGGCTTGCTTATTTGCTAAAATTTTTTTATCAAGTTTAAGTTCAGTGTAACCTGCGGCAACTGCACCTGATGAGACAAGAATCACTTCATAACTTTTTTTAAGTTCAGCGATAAAATCAACCAGACGCTGCATCCGATCTTTGGCGATACGATTTTGT